>JBGSMI010000318.1:0-11847 GCA_041740215.1 Ferruginibacter sp. | reverse complement strand
AAAAAAATTAGCAAATGATATCATTGAAGCACAAAAAAAGGAAATAGAGCAAATGAAAGCAATGATAACCCGATTGGAAAATGAAAAATAGCAACATACTTATACCGATACTCACAACTCCTTGCCTCGTGCCCTGTTTTGGGCAATAATTTAGATTTGTTCATTAAATGAAAGTGCGTAATTCCCATTCATAAAATTATTGCTCCCACTTTTTCCTGCCGGAGCAAAGTTAAAATCTGGCAGCCTTGATGTTTCTGAGAAAGAAGGCCTTGTTCAGTTCATAGTTAACGGTCTTCCGGTTTATTCTCATAGTCAGGAAGACCTAAATGCCTTTCGTTACATTACAAGTAATTTTATTCATCAGGGTTTATGCCCTAAAATTGTCGTTCAGCATTGTTTTCATTCGAGCGAAGATAGCGTTCAGCGTGCCTACAAAAAGTTTACTAAGCAGGGAGTTGATGCGTTTTTTGGAGAAGATGGTCGTAAGGGGAAGGCATACAAAATAATTGGAACCAAACGCTAAAATATTCAGCTGAAGCTAAACAAAGGTCAAAGTGTAAACAGCATAGCCAAAGAGGAGGCTGTTGCAGAGTCAGCCATTCGGTATAAAGCAGGGCTATCTAAAAAAAAGAAAACGGATTAGCACCCGGCAGCCCGGCGGTGGAAGCCAGCGCCCCCAACGACCGAACCCTCCTTGTGACACCACATCGCCACTTGGTATAGACACCACACCTTGCTTAGACCGCATTGCGGGGGCCCTTGGCGGCCATGCTCAGCCTGTTTTTTGAGCCACACCATTTTTTAGATGGTGCGGGGATATTTTTTTTATTACCCGCCTTTTTGGCACAGGGTCTATTAAAAGCCAGCGAGGTTTTCAGCCTGCCTGCTAATCATTATTACGGTCTGGGTTAGGTAATGCTCACACTTGGTTTGATGGCTCTGGCACATATTAAGAATCCTGAGCAACTTACGCAATGCAAGCCTGGTGAACCAAGCCGAATTATTGGTTTGGACAGCATACCGGAAGTTAGCTGCCTATGGGGAAAAATAAAACTGCTTATAAAACAGGTTTACCATTGTCATGGCGATATAGAACCGGATTTAACCAATCTAACCCTCAACATTACTTTACACTTTTTATCAGCCCCCAGATTTAATGAGGCGGCAACTAAATTAGCAGAGCTATTAACAAACACAGAAACAATTTTTCCCGAAACAGGACTACGAATCATTTTCAAAACACACGCAGAACAAACTGCGAAAGGCAAGGAGTTCTGAAAATAGATTAATCAATGGCTATTTCGCGGAAAAATATTGATTTCAAACACAACAAAAAAGGCACCCTTACTTGTAAGGATGCCTTTTGGAACCTGGGAGAATAGACTACGCCTTATGGACTTTTCTTGATGTTCAGGCTTCCTGAAACCCTCAACGCTTTATTAGGCATTACTGTAAACTTAGCCCCCGGCATAAGCGTGACAGGTACATTTAAAATACACTCACCCCCTTCCTGCGGATTAATAATAATTTCATCGCCCGCAATCACCTGCGATGGCGGAACAATATTATTATCCCAATTGGCAGCTATTGAATAATTTCCATTGCCCGTAAAAATGTACACTTTTGGCATATCATCATTCAGGATAATGCCGGTGGCGGTAATGTTGGCGCCAAATTCGTAATCACCGCCTTCGGACAAAGATAACGTAATGGTTTTATCTGGTTCCAATGTTTGATTTGGAATGGGTATCACACTAAGTTCAATCCTTCTTGTGCCTTTTTTTAGGGTAAGACTTCCGGATACACCATTAAATACCGTTGCAAGGTTTTGCGGCTGATTATAATCAATATTGAAATCCTTTTTGAAAACCGCATTCCCCGAAACTGTATAGTTGATCAACATATCGTACGGTGCATTTGAAGGCAACTCAAAAATAAATTTGATTGGAACTCCTGCATCTTCCATCACCAATACCGTTTCCGATAAACCAAATTTACCGGCAAAAAATCCGGATGTTGATGCAGATGTTGAGCCAAGCGTTAGGGCACGAGGCCCGGTTGAAGGCAATGCAGTGCCCACAAGAAAGTTCAGGGTATCACCTGAACTTTTAGAATTGCCATACAAATCTGAAATTTGTTGAATGGCAACCCTGATGCTATCACCCTTCCATCCGCTGATATCTGTGATGGGAACAATCGTTATTTTGTTTTGAAAACAGCCCACATTTGCTTCCACTTTTTGCCCGTTCGACAAGCGGGTTACCACCACATTCGTCGGCGTTACAACATTACAATCTACCATTTCATTGTAAGCTACCAAAATTTGATCTCCCCTTTCCCACTCATCATCGGTAGGCTCGGGTTTACCAAACACGAGTGGTGCCACCCTGTCAATTACGCCTGTTACCCTTTGTGAATTTACTATACCCGAAGCACAATTGAGTTTCATACGGAGATTGTAGGAGCCATCTGCCAAATCGGTTACATTCCAATTTACAAGCGTGCCGTTGCCAAGGGTAGAAAGTTCAGCGGCGGGGCGTGTAAAGCCAATATTCCAGTTAGATGCGCCAAACCGTTGGTATTCGAAACTTACGCTTGTTGTATTCGCTACATCATAACCATTAAACAGAATAGGTACGATATTACTGTTGCCGAAATTGTTTATCCAACCTCTTTCAGGTTGTACGAGCGTAATAGGGCTGCAGGTAGAATTAAAAAATGCAGAAAGCCTGACCGTTTTCTCAATACTGCCATCACAGGCATCGGTTACCCTGAATTGCAATCCTTCGTAGGAAAAAATATTGGATGCTCCCCGCCGTACTTTTACAAGTACATTTACTTCCCCTAAATAATCAATGGCATACGAAACAGGATTGGACGCCTGACTACCCCCAATGGTGACCACTGCACCGTTAGGATTGCTAGCCTGCACAAACGAAAGGTTGTAAATTCTTCTCTCACCACTTTGGCTGGTATTGCCCAATTTTAAAATGAATTCTGCTTCGCCGTCAGCGGCTATACCTGTTTTTACAGGCTCCGGCACAAGCAACTGCATGTCATCCCTTGGTTGCGAACCGGGTTCGTAGGGACAGCTTGTGGTGGCAGCCACCATCTCAAACACCGGGGTATTGTACACCGGGTCTTTTTTAATGTTTACAGAATAAAAATCGCCATTGTCATCATCATCTAGCGTATAACCAATGGTTGTAGAATCAAGGCTGCTTTCATAGTAGCTTTCGCCTGTTTCTATTTTAAAATTAATATTAATACCTCCCTTAACCCCGGTACCTCCAATCTCAATACCAAGTTCGGCCGCAATTCCATCGTCTACTTCCAAATCAAATTCAAGGCTATTCGATTTATATGAAGAACTAATGCTGCTGGAGGTAATTTTTCCCGCAGCCCCATCAAAGGATAGATTTTTATCAAAAGCAGCCCTTTTCTTATTGTTTTCATTGTTGGCAAGGGTTTGTTCCCATACTTTTATCTGGTTTTTGTATTCCCTTGTCTTTTCAGGCGTATTGGCAGCATTCTGGCTAAAAGATCTCAATGTTGGAATTAGTGTATTACATATGTGGTCTTCAGAATAAATATATTGAGTGGCAAATCCATTATTGGCAATACTTAGTTTATCCTCAAGGGTTACTTCACAATTATCAGGATTGAATGCTACTTCGTGTGCCCTTGAATAGAGCAGGTTAAGTGCGGCACCAATAAATACATCGCCCTGCGCTCCTACTACCGCATCGTTTTGAGCGGTAGAAAAAAGTTGCGTTGCAGTAGTTGCAATAATAGTTTCATCAGCGTTGTATTGTTTTCCAGTGATTTCATAAGCCCCTTTTACCAAGCCCCATACGGCAAATTCAGTACTGAAATAGCCTCCAAAGGCAACACCCGATTCAGATTTTACTCCAACTTTTACTTCGTCCCATATTTCAACTGATGTTGAATTTTTGGTATAAAAACGCATAGCCGTTCTGTTAGAAACCAAAGATTCCCAAAAGCTGAAACTGTTATCCCCCGGTGGATCGTGCAAAACCATAATGGGTATTTCGGGGCTAACGGTGGCAAAACTGCCTATATCACTCTTTAGCCCGGTAACTACCACATTGCGGTTGAGTTGCGTGGAAAAACCATTTGCATCGGTAAACAAAATATTCAATTGTTTAAAGTGGGGTGCAATGATATTGGGATTTCCACCTGTCAATTTCACAGTAGCAAATCCATCCTTTGTTCTTGCTTCAAGGGTATCTATCGCATCGTCATTTTGTATATTGGTTAGTAAAAAAAGCGTAGTATCAATGGCATGGCAGTTTTTACTTACTGGACCCTGATATGCCTTTACTGTAAAATACTTTTCAAGCCCCTGTTGCACCACGGCGAATGGCGCAGGTGTTGTACAAACTGTTTCAAGACCCACAATATCCAAAACAGGCCTCCGGTTATAAACAATATTGAGAGTTGCGTTAGCCGAAGAAATATCGCGTTTCAGTGAATCTTTGGGAATATGGGTATCGAAAAATGATAACAAGTCCACTTCCTGTACATCACTATCTGCTTTAGGTGTAAAACTTATTATGCTTACCTGGTATTTGCGGGCAGGCAGTGTGATGGTATAGGCACCCGTACCTGCTGTTGTGGTTACTCTTTTGCGAAATTCAGATTCCCTTGAAGTGCCGTTTTTTGCAGGCGGCAACATATCCGAAAATTCGAGCACAGCCGTACCAATATAATCATCGCAACCTGCTGTTAGTTTACCCGAAATGGTATAGGCGGTGGTATCTTTAAAATCAATATTGCCCACATTGGAAGTAACGCTTACGGTAGTAAATATGGGGCTAAATCCATGGTTGCTAAACCTCGGTTCTATTTTATAATTGCCCGGATCGGTTACCGTTACTGCATACCGGCCAAATGCGCCAGGCGGTTCGGCATAACCCGATTTTGTAGCGAATATTCCATCCCTGTATATATCCACGCTATCAAGCGGTGCCCTAATGGTTTCGGGCATATTAGCACCATTTAAGCAACCGATACACTCCTGGTAAGTGCTGCCCGTAATGGCAAAAACGGTGGTGTCAATAAAGTTAACTTCCGATATGGAATTATCAATGTTAGACAAGGTCTTTGTGAGCGTATCCGGATTGAACCCATGATTCAATTTTTCGGGCCATATTAAGTATTCGGATGAGGCGGTCCCGTTATTGGTTCCCTCTGCAGGATCACCATAATAAATTCTGGTAATGGTATACTGTCCATCTATGCCGGTTACAGCGCTATCCAGCCAATTTACAGGGCTGCCGGGTAATCCTGTTTTCTTTTTGGCATAAACAGTTATACCCTTTACTGCTGCCCCGTTCTTGCTACGTACTATTCCTTTTATCACCCCATTGGGCGGGTTTACCACATTTATTTTCACCACATTCGAAAAATTGTTGGCCACATTGCATGCGTTGGTTTGCCTGCGGTACCAGGTAGCTACTTTAATACTATCCTGGTCAAAGCGGTAGTTCAGTGAATTCACAGGTGTTTTGGCAGGCACCCAATTAATGTTATCGGTGCTTTGTTGCCAGGTGTAAACCAACCTGTTTTCTGCCGTTGGTTCGGTTCCGGAAGTACTTAACACAAAATCGGGGGTAAGCTGTGCAGGAAATGACACGGAGTGAGCATTGCCAATAGTGCCGGGATTGGAATTGCAGGAATAAACCACAACTACACGTCCGTTGGCTCCCTTTCCCGCAACATTTCCGCCACCTCCTCCGCCACCAGGATTTATTCCATTTCCAGCATTTTGAGCTGGAAATACAGTTGCGAGCGTGCCGCCAGCACCGCCATTGCCTCCGCCGGTTCCTGCAATCCCTCCAGCTCCTTTATAATCGGACCTTGTATTAGATTGACCATCGCCACCTTGCCCCGAACTGCCTGCTGCGCCGCCTCCGCCGCCGCCCCAAAATGAAGTCTGCATGTTTCCCATTCCGCCGTTACCACCTTTATAAGAAAAAGCTACCATGGAACCCGAACTTACCTGTCCACCGGTACTGGATACTGTTCCCAAAGCAGTAATAAAACTTCCAAAACGGGTTTCCACCGTATTGGCACCCTGGGATCTATTGGGTATTACAATAGCAATATCCAGACCTGTAAGCGAAATAGGAATACTTTGTACAAATGCACCACCACCACCGCCATGTTGACTTCCGCCATTTGCACCGGTACCCCAAGCCTGTACAATCGCACTTATAACACCAGGTGGCGGGGTATAATTTCCAGATTCATTAAATACCGTTGTTTGAATATTGGCGCCTTCACCCTTTATCGCAAAATCGTATGTTTTTATATCGCAGTTGTTGGTAGCAATGTTTACGGAAGCGGTTTTTACCCCTGCGGATTGGGGTGCAAAAATTAATGAAAAAGAAAGTTCGGAACCAGGTGCAACAATTGCGGGTAATATTATATCTCCCAATCCAAATTGGTTGGCATGGGTACCGGTAAACGTAATTTGGTCAATTAATAATGGAAATGCAGATGGATTTTTAATTATAAAGGTTTTTTTGCTACCCACATTTCCAAAATCTGTAAAATCTGAAAAGGAAGGGGTTGCATCACCATCAGTTATCAAAACATTATTGGAAGCAAGCACCTGTGTGCCTGTAGGAGTAACTACGTTTACTGTTTGGTTGCAGGTTGCAGTGTTTCCAAATCCATCTGTAGCAGTCCAGGTTACAATAGTATTGCCAACTGGAAAAGTAGCAGGGGCGTTACTTGTTAGTTTTATATCAAATGATTGACCGGCCACCCAATTGGATGTGGAACCATTCCGGGTAAAGTTTACCAGCGTTCCGTTCAGGTTATTTCCGGATGCATCCGCCGTGGTTGAAATACCTGTATTGTTACCCGCAGCTACGCCTTCGTTAAAATGATAGGCTGCTATTAGTCCGCTTTGTTGGTTTAATTCACGCATCATGTTGTCCGAAATTTCTGAGGGTGTGCGGGCAATGTTCCAGATGCGAACCTCATCTAACCAGCCATTGATCAAACCTGGATTGCCGGTATTTAATCCGCCATTTTGCCCCGGCTTTGAACCTATATTGGTATATGGAAATGTTGTTTTTAAGGTGCCATTGTAGTTGACAGGTGTGCCTGCTTCAATGCCGTTTACATACAAATGAAGTTTGATGCCATCTGCAACAAAAGCCACGTGTTGCCAGGTATTTAAAGGTAATACATTGGGAGCTGTTATACTGAAAGTTACTTCATTTGACTGGGTTATGGCAATGTATGCTTTTTGAGATGTACTGTTAAACCCAAATTCAAAAGCACCACTGCCATCGCCCCAGTTTTTCGCTATGCTACCAAAGTTGGTATTTGCATTTAAATACACCCAGGCTTCAACAGATGCTTTGCCTGTGGTAAAATTGGTGGCAAGTCCGTTGGGCAAAGAAATGTAATCATTTGTGCCATCAAAGTGCAAAGAATTACCCATTAATTTACCCACAGGAACGCCGGCCACCCAATTGGATACAGTACCGGAAAGACTAAAATTGATAAGTGACCCAGAAATGCCATTGCCCGATGCATCGTCAACATTTGTGATACCAGTATTGTTTCCCCCTGCAGTACCCTGATTAAAATGGTAAGCACCAACCAGACCAGCTTGTGCATTTAATTCCTGATTTATACCTGCCTTAATCTGTTGTTCGGTACGGGCAATATTCCAAATACGCACTTCATCCATGGTTCCGTTAAAGTGTCTGTTCGAAGATTCTGTTTGGGCATTTTCGCCAATCAACACCGGGTGGGTTGAAGTATTTATAGCACCAGTAACAGCTATTGACGCATCCAATACCCCATCTATATAAAGAAACTTAGTCGTGCCATTAAAAACGCCTGCTATATGGTGCCATTTTCCATCATTTATATATATATCGCCATTCAAATCGGTATTGGACAGACCGCTTGTACCAAATGAAACAAAATTTGTATTATTATAACGGTGAAGCCGCCATGAGTTATCTCCTTTAGTTACAATGGCTTGCCATGTTTTTGTAAACGAACCCACTTTTACCCAAGCTTCAATGGTTATGGCGTTGTTGATATTTAGTGCAGCATTGGTTCCCAGCGTAACATAATCATTTACACCATCAAAAGCAAGGGCATTGCCAAGGTTTGATGCTGATCCGAAATTAACCGCCGGGCTACTTAAAGCTACAACGCTGGTGCAAAGCAAGGACGTATTATTTATAGTGGTATCAGACGCACAGGTAAGGCTGAATTGACTAAATGCGGTAAACTGTGTTACGCAAAGCAAAAGCAGTAAATAAAGAAAACGCATATAAAAGGTTTGAAAAACATTGGATTAAATTCTTTCTTCTACCTATAAATGTTACTAATCCTTTTAAATCAATGATTGCCAATGTTGTGAAATGTAAGCAGGTTGATGTGAAATGAAACTGGCGTGCGTTGAATCGCTTTTTGATTAAAATAAAAACATTAGGGAAAGTTGTTGAACGAATGATGGATTAATTCTATAAAAAAATGAACATCCTGCGAAAACTAAAATTTTCAATAACTAATGATTTACTTTACTTTTTTTAAAAATCATATGCGAAAATTTCGCTTCCTTTTTTTCCGGGTTTTTGCTGTGTTGTTTTTATTTTTTTTGCACACCAAATTGGATGGGCAATCAGAACTTCCGTACATACCCAATTCTACGAATTCATCATTGGTACGAATAACTGAAATGAGGCGAAATGCCAATGACTCCGCTTCCGTCTTTGCCGACAAATTGTTAAATGAAGCCGTTGCTAAAAAAGATAAATGGTTGGAAGCTGAAGTAACACTCGAAAAGGCGAGAATTACGTATGCGAAAAATGATCAGCAGGAAGCTTTACAATTATCCCTCAGAGCAGAAGATATTGGTACCACCAAAAATGCCGCTTATTACACTGCGCCTCAGTTCAGTGCCTTTATTTTAAATGCACAAGGCAAGTCGGATGAAGCTTTACAAAAATTATTCCGCTGTTTAAATAGTATTGAAAAAGCTGGAATTGAAAAGTTGCTCTCATCCATAAACTTTACGATAGCAGATATTTACCGGGAAAGCAAGAACAGTAAAACCGCACTCACTTATGCCCAAAAAGGAATGGATGTTGCTAATAATAATAAAGATTCATCCCAACTCATAGCAGGTTATACCTTGCTTTCCAATATTTATTCCAACAGTGATTTTGTAAATGCGGAGAACTTAGACACTGCTATTTTTTATTATAAAAAATTAATTATACCACCTTTTGTAAACCATTGGCTGAAGCCTTTTGATAGCGCTCGCATTTTTTGCAATATGGGCCGCTTATACCGAATGCATAATGACTATGGGTTAGCTGACCGCTATCTCCGTATTGGGCTTGAAGTGGCAACACGCAGGGATTTTAAGGTGCTGCAACAAATGGCATTGAATGAGCAAATAACGCTTGCCATGAACATGGGTAATTATCCGCTGGCCATCAAAATTGCCGAAGGATTAGCCAAAGATTTTCCTGATTATCAAAACAGTTTGCAACGCGTAAAAGATCTGACAGCAAAACTGCAGGAATTATATGCTATAACCGGCGATTACAAATCGGCTTACAGAAGTATTTCTAAGTTAATGGATATAAACGACAGCTTGTATAACCTTGAAAAACAAAAAACCATCCTTGAAATAGAAAAAAAATATGAAGCAGATGCCAAAGTATTAAAAGCCATTAACCTAGCGCAGAAAAAAGAAAACGAGAGAAACCTCATCATTGCCATTTCCATCATATTTATTGTATTACTTGTAACTGCATTTTTGTGGAATACCTATAAAAAACGCAAACAGTCCGAGTTTCTAAAAACATTAATTCTTGAAGTAAACCACCGAACAAAAAACAACCTTCAAATGCTGAGCGTGCTTATATCAGGCACGCAACCTGCGGCTGCCGATGCACAAAGCAAAACCGATATAAAGAAATTGAAATCCTACATCAAATCATTTGCCATGATGTATGAAAATCTGAACCGATCATCTTCGTTTGACACAGTAAACCTATCGGAGTATGTAGCAGACATAAGCACAGCAGCAACAGGTGGCAATACCGGCAGCCACCTTCAACTTAACCTGAATACAACATTCGAAATAATGATTGCAACCGATAAAGCTATACTCATTGGCCTTATTGTAAATGAATTAATTACGAACTCTATTAAACATGCGTTTCAAGGTTCGGATCAAAATACAATTACCATCCGCTTAGAAAAAGAAACGGATGCTCAATTATCACTTTCTTACGAAGACAATGGCATAGGAAAACTGCAGGGGAATCCTGGCACCGGTTCTTTTGGCATAAATATGATACAGCAATTGGTTAAACAAATGAAAGGCTCTATTGTATACGATACTGGTAACACAAAAAAAGTAAACATTTATTTTCCATCAGCATAAGTTATGATTAGCAGCATTAAAATTACCATTGTAGAAGATGATTTTCTCATCAGTAATTTTATTGCCCAATCGCTTACCCAAATTGGATATCATGTGTTGGATATCTGCAACAGCTATGAAAGTTTTTCCAATTCAATTCAGCAAAACTTACCCGACTTTGTTTTATTTGACATAAAACTTGAAGGAGAAAAAACAGGTATTGATGCGGCGGGTTTACTTAAAGAAAAAATAAATATTCCCTTTATTTTCTTAAGCTCACTGAACGATAAAAAAAATATTGATACCGCTAAAAAACTCCGGCCATCTGCATATCTCATTAAACCCTTTGATGAAGACGATTTATATGCGGCTATTGAAATAGCACTATTTAACCATAGCGGGCAGGAGCTTCCAAAAGAGCCTTCAGGAGAAGAAACTATTTTGTTGCCGGATTTTATTTTTGTAAAACGTAAACAGATTTTTGTGAAAATTGCCTGGAAGGAAATTTTATATGTAGAAGCCATTAATAGTTATGTAAAAATTCATACTCAAAAAGAAACTTTTATACTACGGCAGAGTATGCAGGCACTTGAAAAGTTTTTTCCAAATTATTTTTTTAGGGTTCATCGTTCATACATTGTCAATCTTTTGTTTGCTCAAACCATTGAACCAGGTTCAATTAGTTTGCCCAACAATTTAAATATCCCGATTAGCCGCGAAGTGTATGGCAAATTGATTGAAGGCCTTCGTATCCTTAATGGGTAGTTATTGGAGTATTGCAAACTGAAGCTGGTATTTTTAATAAGCTTTAATAAAAGCTCATTCCTAAAAGTTACAGGGTCCCATATTGGGCAGCGCGTGGAACTATCAAGCTTGAAAGATGCCATTATTTCAGGTATATTAACTAATAGGTTCACAACTCCTTTCCTCGTCCCCTGTTTTAGGCAATAATTTAGATTTGTTCAATAAATGAAAGTGCATCATTTTCATTGATGAAGTTATTACTCCCACTTTTTCCTGCCGGAACAAAGTTAATATTTGACAGCCTTCGTGTGTAGAAGAAAGAAGGCATTATGCAGTACATTGTTAATGGCTTTCCGGTTTATTTTAGTAGTAAGGAAGACCTAAATACCTTTCGTTACATTACCAGTAATTTTATTCATCAGGGTTTATGCTGTAAAATTGATGTTCAACGGTGTTTTCACCTAAGTGAAGAAAGTGTTCATCGTGCTTACAATAAGTTTACTAAGATGTAAGTTAATGCGTTTGTAGTCGGTAAACAACAATACAGAGAAAATGGCAATTAAGAATACAGAGAAAATGGCAACATAAATACAGAACTTTACAAAAGTATGTCAGTTTTCAATTGGCTCAAATATTGTTTTTCTATTTTTTAATCGGTAGCT
>JBGSMI010000276.1:0-9690 GCA_041740215.1 Ferruginibacter sp. | reverse complement strand
TAGGCTATTTAAAAATTTGCCCCTGAAAACATCTTTAAGTGCATCTACCGGAAAAAGAAATTTATTGTTGCTGCGCTTGCCTTTTATCCATTGGTTGTTGTCATCTATACCGCCGGCACTTACTATGCAGTGTACATGTGTACCGATAAGGTATTTGTAATATTTTTTTACAAAAAATAAACAACTACTCTATCGGCATGTGCCAGATGAAAACCCAACTGCTGACCCTCCCGTTTACTTCGTACGGGACAGGCATGTGTGAAGGACTGCTGTAATGCTGCATTTACCGCCCAGCCATTGAGGGTCTTTTGCAAACTGCAGCAAGGCTTGCGATGAGGCATCAAACAGTAATTTAAACAGCGCCTTGCGGTTGCCCAGGAAATGAACCGCAGACACTGTTTCACGTAGCTTCGGTTTCCAAACAACTTGCGTTTTAGGCATCTAAATCTAAAGTAGAATTTACATTCAATATATCTGTCGTATCAAGGTTCAAGGAGTTTGATGATTGATTCCTCCCTTTTCAAATATTAGGCGTAAGTTTTAGAATTGCTAACACTACTGCATTGTGGTGCTGACTGCACTGGTTTGTTAATACATCATATCCATCTGACACTATTGGCGGGAATGGCATCCTCTTCACTAAAATGGAGCGATCACATTATCGCAAATATTGCAGAACAATCCGCTGGCTAGCGGATTTAATTTGAGTAACCGAGGGTGAAACCCATGGGCTACAAAGATTACTACCTCACCCTGCTAATCCGCTGGCAAGCGGATTGAACAGTGCTAAATTCAGACGTTTGCTGATAGAAAATCGGATTGAATTTGATGACAAATATTTACTATTAATACAAATGTTCAAACCGCCAGCGAGCGGATTGGCCATTTGTGGGCTTAAACTGTATATCCATGGATTTCGCCGACGGCTATTAAAATTGTACCTTTTCAGTTGGATGCCAAGGATAATGAATTGCACGGCTAAAATTTATTATGGAGCAGATTTTTTGCCGTTAGAATTAGATTAACTGAGCATTCTCTAAGTCTAAAATATTATTGACTAAATGCCGCCATAAAAAAATTTAGTACAAGTGGAATTGATTTCATCAAACCTACTCTTGAAACTGTATATGCATAATAATTGGCCAAAAAAAACAGGGACTATAAAAACCTTAATAGCTATAGAGTTCCCTGATTTAGGCTGATGAGGGAAATTTCACCTGTGCCGAAAGTCGGGAGCCGTTTTATTCGAAGCCTTGATTTTTTTTTACTTTTTTTTATCAAGTAAAAAAGTAAACAGATGCCAGCTCAAAATTGTAAAGGCTTTGCGAACAAAATACTTAATCCTATACAGGCAATTTAATTCGGCGGTAAAAGATGTTCCTTTTTCTTGTAGTTAATATGCTTTGAAAACAGCCCATGAAGAACGACCTTTCCCTTAATGTCATTTAGTTAGGCATTTTTTGTTCCCTCGGAATAAATGGGTAGAAAATTCAGACCAATTGAACAGGCGTTCCGCAGGAAAGCTATATTTCATGAAACGTTTCTAACGGAACGAAAATTCAAAAATAAAAGACACTCGTGTTATCACATCTTGTTCCTGCGGGGCAGGTCTTTAGTCTTAACCAAATGGCATTGCCCTTCCCCTGGATCATTTTATTTGCATTATATGAGTAACTTCCGCCAATCCTTTATGAAGACCTATTTTTGAAGAAATGGTAATTGTGAATTCAGCATATTATAATCCAGGAGCTCTAAATTTTTTTGCCGCATCATCCAAAACCAAAATCCAGTCTAAGTTTTCACCAGGTTCCGGTGTGATGAATGATTTTATACCCACATTGGTGTATTTGCCAATTAGCACAGCCTTTCCATTACGGGGATTATACCACCAGGCATTCACCTCTTTACCTTTAATAACGTTCATGCGAATACTGAACTTGCGGCCAACGGGCACATACACCATCGCATAGGTGCCACCCTGATCGCATGTGGCCACAAACTGGTACAAACCTGCACCGGGCACCGATGTAGGAACATTGTGGGTTACGATGATCGAATTATCAGGAATGCGTGTAAGGAAAGGGCGTGATTCCATCAATAACCGGCCATAGATCATTTGGGCAGCGCCATGCTGATCAATCGCATCGTACCAGGGCATAAGCGGACGATTGATTGGGCTGTGGTTGGGCGCCCACATTTGCCAAACTGAATGATGACCGTAGGTATGTCCACATGCCCCGCTAAACAGGTTCCAATAGAGTGGCCTCCGAACATCAGCGGCTGTTGAGTGACCATTTTTATCGGGATCGAAATTAACGGGATGATCTTCATAAATTGGCTCGGCATCTAACACCGGTTTAACAGGAGTTAGTTTGTAATCTTCGCCTGTTAAGAAGTAGCGTTCAGTATAGCTCAGGCTGTGCCCATTTTGTCGCATGTTGAAATCGAGCCACTCCTCGTTGTGAAAGTCTTTTGATGACCCGCTTCCTCCTGGTGGATGAAAAGAGATCAGATGGTTACCGCCATCACCTTCCTGCAATCCTTTAGCCATTTGACGAATGATTTGCTTATGAATTTCCGTTTCAACAGGACGGTCGCCGCCAAGTATCCAGATAATATTTGGGCTTTTTTTATACCGATCGCCAAGAAATTTTCCAAATACTTTTGCATTTTCGGGAGTAAAAATTTCCGGACCTCCACCCCACTTTTTGTTCCATTTATCGCCCCAGGTGGGCAGCAATCCAATAAAAATTCCTTTTTCTTCCGCTTTTCTTATAACCCAGTCAACATGGGCAAAATACGCTTCATTGGGCTTAAGCGGATCATTATCAATCAAGGGTTTATTTCCCGCTGCATTTGGAGTATTTAACCCATCAAGTTCAGCAAGCGCCACTGCCTGTACTACTGTAAATCCTTTCTCACGCCGGTTTTCAAGGTATTTTTCAGTTTCAGCTTTATTTAAACGGTGAAATAGCTCCCACCCGGTATCTCCCAAATAGAAAAAAGGAGTTCCATCTTCAAAAACAAGGAATCTTTTATTTTCCGAAACCTTTAGCTTTCCATGCTTAAACTCGACAGAAGCACCTAGCCATTTCTTTTCCTGGGCATCTGATATTAAAACGATAGTCATTAATAACATTGCGACACCTACATATTTTTTCATTACTAAGTTATTTAATTTATGAAATAGAAAATCTGGAATAAACAATCTGTTGTAAGCCGAAAAAAACAGGAAAAACTTAAATGATACTTTCAATGACGATACAAAACTAATAATAGTAGCGTTTAAAAAAAGCAGGCATGATTTTAAAATCCGCTATCATACCCGCTAAATTTATAGAAAAAATACCTTTTGTGTATGGTAAGTTCATCTGATAAGTGCAACAATGCCTGCACTAACAGTCGATCTCAAATAGGGTACTCCACTCAAGCGCTTCATCCTATTTTAATTCATTGTAAATATTTTACCACGCTTGACCGACATCACAAATTTTAAACTTCCGCCCACAAGCAATTCCTGATGAGTAATGTATCCTTTACTTTGATCTTTAAAGTTTAGAAGCACCTTTTCAATGTAAATATTCTGTTAGCTCTAATTGGTAGCTTTCACCGTGATTTTTTTTATTCGGAAGGTTAAGAATGATTTCGGAAAACTGCGGCGTACCGAAAACATATCTTCCATCAGCCGGATTTACAGGATAAAATCCCGTAGCGCTAAAAACATACCAGGACGACATTTGCCCCATATCTTTATTTCCACAAAGACCATCTGGTTTATTTGAATAAAGAGTAGTTATATTCTGGTGAATCCGTTCCTGTGTTTTCCATGGTGCATCACCATAGTTGAACCAATATTGCTGCAACAAAACCTGCAGCAACCCAAGAGAAACTTCAATAAACTGGCGGTACCGGCTTTGGATGGTTACATTTTTTCGACATCAATTCCGCAGTACACATAGAAGTACAAAGTACTTACAGCACCACTTACTTTAGCATTAACCAGAAAATAACAGCATCCAAAACACAAAAAAATTTCGAAGATCTTTAACTAAAAAATCTCTTTTTCAGGGTATACCATTCGCACCTGATCAACATGCAATACAATAAGCGCTACATTACAGGCGATGGTGGCCAAATAGAATTGGAAAACGGGATATTTGTAGACATTTCAAGCAGAAAGAAAGATAAATTTTTAAAGGCAATTGCGCACCAATAAACATCAGCATCCGTTTTTAATTTGACCTGAAAAATGTTGCTCAATAAAAAACAATTGACCACCTTTCAAACTACAATGCGGAATCTAATTTTCGCATAAAAAAACACAAGCCTGAAGACCTTTTGAACTTCCAGTTGCGCAGCGTAAAATGAACCAGTAATTTAAATACTACTTTCTCCAACCGGAAATACCGCTGACGGCATTTATCATTTCAATAACCGCAGTATCGACTATTGCAACCTGAAATCAAAATATAAAGCACCGCTCAGCGGAACATAATTCATTTGAATATTTTGCTGGCTTTGCGGTCCCAGTTTGTTGGCTGGTTGAAACTTTGTGCCGATGGGCGAAATCCCATGCATAAACCCGATATTTCCATCGGGAAAAAGAGGACTGGTATGGTCGTTCTTTGCACCTTTTGGCTTTTCAGGCTGAAGCATTTCTAAAAAAATATTTTCCTTGTTGGTGTACACTGTAAAATCGGCTTCTTTATTTTGTAGGGTTACCCAAAACATTTCTGAATGCCAGCCCTTAAACTCAGGATAGTTCCAGCTTTCGCCGGTAACCGTATTGTTATATTCTTTTTGCCAAACGCCGAACTGCTGCCCCTTCAGCCTGTTTTTCCAAACCCGGTATGGGCCACGTCCCATCCATTGCATCCCATTAATTTTCTCTTCCGGATAGTTGAATGTGATGCCCATAAAATCAACCGCTCCCGTCACCGAATAATTGTATTCCAATTTTGGCAACTGACCGGATTTAAAAATCCATTTTACAGCATACATTGCTTCGCCTGTATAAACCGGCTCAACGACATAACTGTCGCCAAGCCTGTAATGCTGAAAGCGTGTAAGTGTGAGCTTTACACCAGCCAGCGTAGGGCCGCCGCTAAAAGACACTGTTTTGTTACCGGTAATTACCTTGCGAAGAAAGCCGGTGGTGGTATCGAAATCATAATCAATTCCATCGCAGTGTACGACAACCGTTTCATTTGATTCCTTTGCTGTAACAGCGTTCCTTTTTTTGATGGCCATTGCTTTGTTTACAATATCTGCCGGCCACTTTAATGCCCAGCTCCAGGTAAAAATGCTATCGCCTTTTGGATCAAAAGCTGTCAGGTAAAGCACATCCGCATTTGTTGCAGATGGCCACTTAATATTCAGCCATCCCTTTTCGCCGGGTGCCAGTGATGGTGAGTGCGCTATTCCGCTTTGTATGATTTTTTGATTGGTAACTAATTCACCGGTTTTTGGCAATGCAACCAGCTTCCAGTCAAATTTACATTGCTGCAGGTTGGTGTACAGGTACCGGTTTTCAATTTCAATTTTCCCATCAAATTGTTTTGGAATTGTTTTGGTATTGATATAAACCGGCGACCAGATTTCTTTAATGGTGTAATAACTTGCTTCCTTCTCCCGGTGCGGCCCAACGATGCCATCAGGTGCCTGGTTACCTGCCACATCAATGATATTTCCTTTATCGGTACGCACTACTCCTTCATCGTGCAAAGCCCATAAAAAGCCGCCTGCAAAGCCGCTGTGCTTCATCATTTCATTCCAAAAATCATCCAGTCCAGCCCCATGCCCGCCATCAAATAAGCCATGCATAAATTCGGTAGGATACATCACTTCGTTGCCATACAGCACCGCGTTGGTGATATAATTAAAATCAGGATAATGCTTTGTTTCGGTACCATTGAATTTTTCCCAGGGATGCATTACAAAACGCTTTTGCGGATCATATAAATCGTAATGGCCATCCAGTGCCCGGTTCCAGCCGCCTTCATTGCCATTGTCCCAGATAATGATCGATGGATGATTTACATCACGCAATACAAGTTCCTTTACCAGCCTTTTGCCCACTACGGTATCGTAAGCCTTTTGCCAGCCGGTGAGTTCATCCAAAACAAACAAACCAAGGCTGTCGCAGAGATCTAAAAACTCTGTGTCGGGTGGATAATGTGACATCCGAACGGCATTCATGTTCATGCCTTTTATCAAACCAATATCCATCAAATGCACCGCACGACTCAATGTACGGCCACTCTCCGGCCATTGACTGTGGCGACAAACCCCTTTCATAACAATCTTCACATCATTCACATAAAAACCATCCTGCATTCTAAACTCCACTGTGCGAAATCCAAACCTTTGCCGGATGGTATGAATTATTTTTGTTCCTTCTTTAATTGATACCAAGGCCTGGTAAAGATTGGGTTGCTCCGGGTTCCATTTTTTAATTCCGGTAAATGTATTTTTTAGATACACACTATCGGTAGCGTTTACCTTAAATGGCAGGCCCACATTCTTACCATTCAACTCCAGCAACTGAATTTCTACAACTTGATTTTTGGTGGCATTTTTTGTAAATACCTGCATCCCAAATACGCCATTTGCATTTGCGTCTACTGCTACCCGTTCAATAAAAGTTTGCGGAACAATCTCCAGAAAAACCGGGCGAAAGATGCCGCCGAACAACCAAAAATCAGCCTGGCGCTCGGCACGGTTTACGGAATTGTTAGCTGACTTTTTACTCACCTTTACTTCCAGTAAATGATCGGTTCCTGCATTTAGCAACTCCGTAATATCATACCGAAATTGGTAGAATGCACCCTGGTGGACAGGGCCAGCAAGCTTACCGTCAATCTGTACTTCGGTATCTGTCATAGAGCCGTCGAACACAATGAATATTTTTTTATTGCTCCAGCTCTTTTCTGTTTTAAATGCATGCTTATAAAAACCCTGTTCATCAGGATTATCATTATCCTGGAAGTAGTTAAAAGTACCAAAGCCCTGCTGCTCCCAACAGGAAGGAACGGGAATGGTAGTCCATTTGTCACTTTTCATGCCTTTGGTTACCATAAAATCCCAGGCTATAGTATGGTCCTTATCAGTGCCTGATAAATACTGAATAATCGTTTGCTGCGCCTGCATTTCTAAGAACAGGAAACTAGCAATCGATACCGCAACCAGTTTTAATTTCTTCATATAGAATGATGTTTACCTTTTAATAACTACCGATAATTTTTTGAAGATACAACCATTTTAATGCCTGTTGGCGAGGGCTTTACCTTTTTAATATTTCCCGCTTTATCAATATTAAATTCATCGATACAAATTTCACGAAGCAAATCTTTTGCTTTTTCTGATTGTTCATTCGCAATGCGGTGGTAAACGATGTACTATTTATTCTTATGAAACAATACACTGTGATTACCGGGATCTGTAAAATTACCGGCTGCATCACTTGACAATACCGGGCTGTTCTTTCCTTCTCCCCACGGCCCAATAGGATTGTTGGCAACTGAGTACCGTACTTTATAGGTGCTATCGGTGCATTTGCCATCAGAATACATGAAGTAATATTTGCCCTTTCTTTTCACCATGTACGGCGCCTGAAAATAGCCGGGTGGCGTGATATCTTTTGGCGTGCTTACAAATGCATCCATTGCTTCGTTTAAGGCTGCTACAAAGCAATGACCGTCTTTCCAATTCCAGCCTGAACCTCAGTATAAAAAAGCCTTTCCATCATCATCCAAAAAAACTTCTGCGTCGATGGTATGCACATTGATTGCTTTTTGAGTGGCAATAAATGGCCCGCCTTCCGCTTTTACATTTTTCCTGGGACCTTCCGGAAATTCAATGATTCCTGCATAGACTTCGCTACAAACTGAAACAAACATATGGTACATCCAATCTGCTCCTTTGATAACACCAGGTGCCCATACTTTGCTATCGTTGGAATTCTTGTTGGCACACTCTTTTTTTTGTTGGCCGGTTGAAGGGCTTTCTAACCCAGTTTTTTAAATCATTTGATACCCAACATGCAAGACTATCACCACCACAGGGATCGATGGTTGCGTAGCAATAAAATTTATTATGCTCTGCTATAATTGAAGGATCGGCAAAATAGCCTGGGATCATTGGATTGCTGATCACATTTTTCTGAGCGTAGGTATTTGACCCTACAGAAAGGAAAACAAAAACTAACAACTGTTTTAAAAATTTCATTCGTGATAATTTATGCCCCAATATCCGACGTTCTTTTTTAAAACCGGACAATTGTATTTAGCAGCTATTTCTCAGTTGCAATGGAATGAAATTCTTAATAGTTAAATGGATTGCTGCCGGAATGATTTTGTGACCAATGCATATATGAACCTATGCTATGATCAAACAAAAATGGTCAAACTAGCAAGTGCCTTTTTTTGTTGTCCGTAAAAAAACAGTTTAAAAGTATGGGGAGTTTTTGATCAAAATAAGCAATGCAATGTAGCTGGTTGTATAGCATATCATAAGTCCTTACTACAAGCCAGCAAGCAAAAAGAGGTGCAACAATTGTGAAGTATTATCCAAAATTTATTGTTGTCCATTCCCACTGCGATTTAATTTTCCTGCTATGATACTTATAATAAATAACTGGAACGCATGAAATAGCATCAGGGGTAATATAATTAAACCGGAATTAGCAGCGCCCGCAAACAATACCTTTGCCATTACTCAGCCATGCACGAGGGATTTTTTTGAACCGCAAAAAGTTGCAGTGATCGAATCCTGTCGGTTAAAGTGAAAGAGTTTGGAAATAACGGTTATAATGCCAAACACCAGGAAAAACAGCGCTGTTACCATTAGTATCAGAAGCAATAAAGAACCAATTGAAAAGTTATTGAATCCGCCGGTATAAAAAGATTCGCTAAACGAACAATACACTATCAGCAATATTACAGATTGATCAAACAGCTTTAATCTTTTTTTATGCTGCGCTGCAAATGATCCGAATTTTTTATGTAGCAACAACCCAAATATTAACGGCAACAACACCTGCAATAATAGTTTGCCAATCACATGCCCGATACCAAAATCGCCTTCATAATGAACGATAAAAACCTGCATCCATAAAGGGGTAATAAATAGGCCGAGTAAACTCGAAATACTGGCATTGAAAATTGCAGCCGGGATATTTCCACCTGCAATGGATACCATCACCACCGAGGAAGATACGGTGGATGGCAATGCCGCAAGAAAAAAGAAAGGCAACCAAACCTGTGATAAAAATGCTGTAGCAAAAAGTGGTTTTAATAAAATGATGATTACCGGAAAAAGTACGAATATAGATAGATGAATTACCAGGTGCAGCCTCATGTTGGTTAACCCGGCCCGCAGTTTTTCAGGACCCAGTTGCAACCCATAAAATAAAAAAAACACAGAAACGCCTATTTCGGCTAACTCGTTCAGGTAAAAGCCACTTTCCTTAGTTCCGGGGTATGAAAAAAAATAAGCCATTGCAACTACTGCAAGTAATGCCAGGATGAATGGATCAATAAGATTACGCTTCATAAAATAGTGCTTTGTCCGCTACTAAATTACTGTTGAAAGCACACAAGATACTTAAAGCAGCAGTATTGTCCAACCAGCAAGGGAAACGAAAAGTGGTGCTTTACAATCGGTAAAAATAGTTGTAGCTAAGTTTGCATT
>JBGSMI010000240.1:0-7937 GCA_041740215.1 Ferruginibacter sp. | reverse complement strand
GTATTATTTATGAATTTAAAGAAGAAACTTTCAATCCTCTCTATTATTTGGAAAGAGGAGTATCTAAACGTTTACACAAACGAATAATTGCAAAGTAAAGTGATGCTGTATCTGAATCAATATGAGAACGGAATTTTATTAGTTACTGTATGTTGGGAAGGCTGGTTGTTTCCTTTTAAATACTTAGTTTACAAGTTTGGCTTTCTTCCAAAGATATTGGGTGGGCTGTTAATGCCTGGGTGTATCAATAATTTTAAAATTTCACCGGTCATACGCTAATTTCAAATTATACAGAATTTGTAATTTCCTCATATATAATATTACCTGTTGACCGTGGGGAAATAGGAACATGTTTGCGGCTGCTGATTGATGGGATAAAAGAAAATAAATCAATAGTACCGGAAACCAAGCAATAGAAATTGAGGTTGTTAATTCATTCAGAAATTGAAAGCCAGGTTTAAATCTTCTTAGATGAAAACTATTGAATAGAATACTTACCTGATTTTAATGCAAACCTTCTTCATTTAAGACAATGGCTGCCTTGCGTAGCGCAAATGGAGTCTATTTGACGCCCCAAAACTTTTGTGAAGCCCTGCCACTGAAAATGCTAACCCAGGCTTTGGATCTTATTGGGCCAGACAATCTTTATTGTTATTAAAGTATAGAGATGCTAAAACATTATTTGAAACATTGGTAAACGAAATCAATATAATGTAAGTTTGTAGCAGATAGCAAATCAATCATCTGCCAACAAAAATTAAAATTGTAGAATGGACAATCTTGCCGTGATTTTAAAAACTTCATTTAATCCTTATTTTGAAGCACCTCTGGAAATTTGGGCAACTTTTGCTGAACAAGGTGAAGTAATTGAAACTTTAAAAAATCAAGTCATTAAAAAATATGGTGAAAGAGAAAAATATTTTTATTTTATTCTGAAGGGTTCTGGTGGAATTATGCTTTTTAGTAACAATAATTATTTATGTATAGACCTTTGCTATGATGGAGACTTTTTTGGTGACTATCTTTCCTTCTTAACCAATCAAAAAACTGACCTTGAAGTTATTTGCTTTGAACCTTGCACGCTTTTTAGAATAAGGCAGGAAAATTTTCAAGCACTTGCTAAAACGGAATATGGTAGAGTAATTTGCCAGGTTGCTTCCGATAGCTTATTCATCCATAAACAAACGCAACAATTGGAATTACTTTCCAAAACACCTGAACAACGCTATCTTGAAATGTTCGATAAACATCCCGATATTATCCAGCGAACACCCAACAAGTATATTGCCTCCTATTTAGGCATCACCCCTGAAAGCCTTAGTAGAATTAGAAAAAGAATTAGTTGAATTTTATTTCTTACCGTACGATAAGTTTTTTAGATTTCAATCTGCTCAGTTTTGCATTTAACTAGAAAATTAAATGCAATATGAAAAAGGTATTCTTCTATGGTATTACAATATTGGTTACCAAAAGTACACACGCACAGGAATATATTACCGAAGGCAAAAAGCGACTCAACTTTGCCAAAACTTATTTTGAGTTAGGTGGGCAGTATTCCCCGGGTTTTAGCAGTAAAAAAATGGGGCCTAATCAAAATGTTCAACCTTTTACAAATCCAGCCTCTATTGTACCCTACTTAAATATAGGTGGTTTTCACTTTTGGGGCCATGCAGATTTTTTTATTTCTATCCCACTTTCACAAATAAATTTGAAAAAAAACGATAGTACAGATTTTACGCTGAATCAATCCGTTGTAACGGGCGCAAGGTTTTTGCCGTGGGCATACAAAGACAAGCAAATCAGGCCCTATCTTGGTGCTAGTTGGGCTATTGTAAATTCAAAACAAGAAAATAAACAGCAGAACGGGCAGCCTGTCTTTTCCAAAAGTAAACTCATTTTGGATGGGGGTTGTCTGTATGGCAAAGGAAGTTTTGTTACAAGGATAGGAGTAAATATTTATCCGAATACCAGATTGAATTACCCCATTTCTCAGACAAAATTTGAAGTGATCAATACGCCAAACTGGAGTGCATATTTGGGTTTGGTGTATGCGTTTGAAAGCACCCGTTCCAAAAATATGGAAACGGAAAATGCCAGGTTAAATAAATATCCTACAACCTCTTCTCCTAAAATGAATGCAATTAAAAATGCTGATTGGTTTATAGGTGTCGGACCATCTACTTCATTTATATTATCAAGGTCAGCTTACAATAAGGAAGTGCATCCGTATTTTAATAAAAAGCCAATCTCAAATTCTTTCCTTGATATTTCATTGGGTTATCAATTCAATAAAAAAGGAATTGTAACCGCTTTGAGTTATCGTAATCCGGGATTTACAAATGAGGCTTTTGGAACGCAGCAAACAATTAAGAAAAGATCGGTCGTTTTGGAGGCCTACAAATTCCTGACCGATTTTAGTGGGTTTACACCCTATATTGGATTGAACGTTGCGTTCGATAAAATACAGTATCAGGAAAAATCAACTGCTAAAAATATTTCATTTTCAAAAAACATTGTAACGCCCGGGTTTACATTTGGCTGGGATATTTTACCCGGAAAAACAGCGCAAGTGTTTGTATTGCGAACCAATTTGCGATGGTTTCCTTTCGAACGGTTTGATGTGAACAATCGTACAGTTAGTTTAAACCAAATAGAATACAATGTAATCCAGGCGGTGTTTTATCCTTCAAGATTTAAAAATGCAAAACGAAAAAGTGATTAATATGGAAAAATTTAAAATAGCAATACCGATCATATTAGTGTGCATTTACACAGGATTGATTTTATTGGCTACAACTTTGCTTAAAAAGAACGTAATCTTTTTAGTTAGCAAAAATGAGTTCATTAACTTTCAAATAAATTATCAATTTTGTTTCATTATTATTTCGTTGTTTTCCATGGCAACAACTTATTATTTAAACAAAGAGAATTTTGCAAACTATTTTTCATTTGGCAATATTGCTGCCACTTCGCAAGAGTTTAAACTATTTGGAATTAAAAAGGGCGACAGTTGGTTAAAGACGGGCTTATCACTATCTATTTTTATCAGTTTGGCAACTGCACTTTTTATGTTTTTTCAACTTAAAAAAGCGCATGTTGATTGGTCGCTTTTGCAAAACGGTATGTTATGGATATTGCTTTTTTCTTTAACCAATTCATTTGGTGAAGAATTGATTTATCGTTTGGGAGTTGTTTCACCTTTGCGGGGGTTGCTTTCACCAATAACAGTATTTATGATCTCCGCTATATTATTTGGCATACCTCATTTAGCGGGCATGCCAAGTGGAATTATTGGTGCAATGATGGCAGGTATTTTAGGACTTGTATTGGCCAAATCGTTGTATGAAATAAATGGATTGTTTTGGGCATGGACCATTCATTTTTTACAAGACGTTATTATATTTAGTGCTTTGTATTTGCTTTATATGAAGCCGGCAAATTGAAAATAGACTTGACTGGAATTCAATATTGGGTAGGTAATGAGTTTGTAATATTGATGCAAAGTGGCCTGGTTTCAATAGTTTTAATTATTTTGAGGATTGGTCAGGATTTAACCGTTGGGTGTTTCCTCATATAGCTTCAAAAATTTTGCTTTCCCTTTTTTATAGTAAATAGTGTGGATTAAAAAACAGTTATAAATGCTCCCTATAAAAATATATTGTTGCATGTATACTTAAACATGACACTGATTTACGCACCACAGATTCGTTTAACATACTCTTTTATAAAACTAAATGATGCAGGCTGGTTTCATAACCCTAAATATAAACTGGCAGATTGGATGCATAATGGTATTTACAGAATGCCTGAAAGGGATACCTCGATTATATCTACAGGGTTAGTACCCAATGATTATAATTATGTTGATGAACTTTGCCTGGATAATCAGTTTAGTTTTGAGTCAAGAATAAAGTTCCCGGTTGACTCTGCACATCTGGAGCAATATTTAAGAAAACAAGGAGGATCAACATTATCCAATATGATTTATGGATCGGAATTACAAAGTTTTTATTTTGATAATTTAAAAGTTAATTTTTGGATTGCAAGAGGATCCTGGGCACACCCAAATGGAATTGATAGCATGTATGCCTATACTCAACTGGATGCAAATGGAGTTATAATTACCGACCACAGGAATTTAAGTACGGGTAAGTACGGGGTTGGCAAGAATTACTGATTGGATCAATGTGAAAGTTGAATTAAAAAATAATGTATTTAAATTTTATCTCGATGGAAAAGTAATTGATACGATCATTTGTCCAAACCCCGTTACGAAATTTTATGAAATGTCTGTAGCTCCCTTTGGCTACGACCTGCAGATGGACTGGATCAAAATGTATGATGATGCCAACCAGCTACGTTATTTTGAAGATTTTAATGGTTGTGAGGCATTGGCCAAACAAACGCTGCCGAGATGTGTGCCTGATTGCAAACAAGGTTTTGTTGATTATTTTAATTCAATAAAAGGCAAGAATTATGATTTTAATAGTATTGACACCCTCTACTATAACAATTGCGGTATTCATCCTGATCCTTGCAATATAGGCAATGTAAATAATTGCGATTCTTTGCAACATATACTTTCTGATTTTAAAAATATGCCTGCGCAAGCCTATGCACCAGCATTGGACAAAAGCGGATGTGATACCGGCCGGTGGACCATTAACAACGGTGGATGGTTTCATGATCCCAAATACAGGATGGCAGATTATATACAAAATGGAATAATGCAGGTACCGGCTTACGATAGTTTAAATGTGAGGCCAAATTTTAATTATGTAGAAACAGTATGTGTTAACAATGCCTTTAGTATAGAGGGGCGCCTGAAGTTCAATTATGATCCCGCTAAAATTAATAAGCCTTATGCAGATTATTATTACGGAATTACAAATTTTGAATTTTTTGGTGACCCGGGCTTAGGAATAAACGTTGGGTTTTTTAGAGCAACCCCACAAAACTCTGCGATCTTTCAGGAAACTCCTGAGGGCACGAAGGTTTTGTATCCTGTGCCTGAAATAGCAACTGACCTTACCCAATGGCATATTTATAAAATAGAAGTAAAAAGCAATAATTATAACATTTTTATCGACGGCGTTTTACGTATATCCGTTCCCTATACAGGATACTTTAATAAACTTACTTCATTTTCTTTAGCATCCTATGGAGGTGGTTTGCAGCTAGATTGGCTTAAAATGTATGATGGCAATAATCAGGTACGTTACTTCGAAGATTTTAAAGGATGTGATTCCTTTGCAGTACAAACATTTCCCCGTAACTGTGTGGAAGTTTGTGACCAGGACTTTGTAAGCTATTTTAATAAAAGGCGTGGAAGCAGTTTTAGCTATACGCAAATTGATAGTATATATCTTGCCAACTGTGGCAAGCATGCAAATCCGTGCGAACAGGAGCTGACCTTATGCAGCAACAAAGACAGTGTGCCCGCTTATAAATCATCTAGCCGGTGTGACATTGCCTCAAACGATGCGATAGACCTGGGTACACTGCGGTTCAATGCTTACCAGGATTCGCTCAACAATGTTTTTGACGAGCTATACCTGGAGAAGTGCATGAATGTGTATGGCAAAGAAAGCCTGACGGTAACGGATAGTTCCAGTGAATTTCACTTTACATTGTATTATTACGACCAGGGTGGCAATCTAGTAAAAACAGTTCCGCCGGAAGGGATTAATATGACCAAGTGGGCCTATAAAAGAGCCTGGAGCGACTCCGTTTCAGCCGCCCGGCTTGCCGGAACTTTGTTAACGGTTATACATGGCTTGCCTACCCAATACCGCTATAATACACTCAACCAGGTGGTGCAGCAAAAAACGCCGGATGCGGGGATAAGTAATTTCTGGTACGACCGGTTGGGCAGGTTGGTGATTTCGCAGAATGCCAAACAATATGCCGCGGCAGCCACTGAAAACAACCGCAATTATAGTTACACGGAATACGATGCGTTGGGCCGTATAACCGAAGTGGGCGAATACAGCAACCCGTCACTGACAGCAATGACCCAAACGGTAAGCAGGGATACGAATACCCTGAAAAACTGGCTGGTCAATAATTCCCTCAGAAAACAGGTGGTTCGCACCGCATACGATTTCACAAATGCAAACTGGCAGGATATTTCTGCGGCTGACCAGCCTGTACTTGCAGCCAACCTTCGAAACCGTGTAGCTTACACGCAATATTATCCCCTTGGCAATGCCAACGGCTTAAACTACAGCCAGGCCACTTATTACAGCTACGACATGCATGGCAATGTAGATACCCTTATCCAGGATTATGGATCGGTGAGCCAGGGTGGGGCATGGGTAAATATCATGAACAACAATGGCCTGCACAACCGCTTTAAACGGATGGTGTACCGCTACGACCTCATTAGCGGCAAAGTAAACCATGTAGCTTATCAGCCGCAATACATAAAAGGCAATTATCTGTACCGGCCTGCGGATGCCCTGTACCACAAGTATGAATACGATGCCGAAAACCGGCTTACCACTGTATATACCAGTATTGACAGTGTGTTGTGGGAGCGGGACGCTCATTACGACTATTACAAACACGGACCGCTTGCAAGAACGGAACTGGGTCAGTTGCAGGTGCAGGGGTTGGATTACGCCTACACCATCCAGGGCTGGCTTAAAGGGGTTAACAGCAGCAGCCTTGCACCCGCCAACGATATGGGAGAAGATGGTTTGTACACAAACGCAGCCACTAAAAATGTAGCAAGAGATGCGTTTGGCTTTAGCCTCAACTATTTCAATGGAGATTATAACAGCATCGCCTTGGGCGCAGGTTTTAAAGCCATGCCGGGTCATACGGCCGATGCGGGCATTGTAAATGGCCTGAGCAGCAGCAATTACGGTGCTTTATTCAATGGCAATATCAGCAGCATGGTGGTAAATATTGATAAGCTGAACATACCGGATGCTTCCGGTACCGGCACCACAAAGGGTGCTATACTTTACAACTATAAATATGATCAGCTCAACAGGCTCACGGCCATGGATGCATATAAAGGCCTGACAAATACCGGCAACAGTTGGGCAAATATGGTTACCTTGCCTCATTACCAGGAGCGAATCAGTTATGATGCCAATGGCAATATCCTTACCTATAAACGCAATGGTAATTTAACCACCCAGCAAACAATGGATGACCTCAGTTATTTCTACAATAAGGACGGTGATGGAAAGCTGCAGAACAACAGGCTGCGTCATGTTACCGATGCCGTCACCAATGCCGCTGCTTACGATGAGGCCAATTCGGCCACCGGTGTAAGCGACCTGGAAACGCAGGCAGCCGATAATTACAGTTACGATGCCATTGGCAACCTGGTAAAAGATACAAAAGAAAATATTGCCGCCATCAACTGGAACGTGTATGGCAAAATATCCGATATCAATTTTAACTTCGCAGCCAATAAGGCAAAAAAGATCACCTATAGCTACGATGCCAGCGGTAACCGCATAGGCAAGCAGGTGGAGAAATATGGTGCAACGAGCGGTGCCTCCACGTCGAATAGTTATACCTGGTACACCAGGGATGCCAGTGGTAATGTGATGGCGGTGTACAATAGTACAGGTACAGATGCGACTATTCCGGCCACGATTAATTTAGGGGAACGACACTTATATGGCAGTAGCCGTTTAGGTGTTTTATCTTTAACAACGGATTCAAAATTACTTCCGCAAAATACAATAAGCTCAGGTTACAGCGTTAATCTTCAGCGAGGGTTTAACCCACATTGCAGTTACCCATCCATAAATTGGCACTGGGCTTGATTTTCATTTTTTTGAGTTTCGGCGGGGGGACTACAAGTTTTTTACGAGTAAATGGTTTGTGTTTGTATTTTAGCGCTTCATAAATTTTAGCAACGGCTTCAATTGGTTCGCTGCATTGGCGAATAATGATAGGTTGTTCAAATTCAT
>JBGSMI010000169.1:0-50507 GCA_041740215.1 Ferruginibacter sp. | reverse complement strand
CAGCATAAATATCATCGCTACGTTAGCACCGGCGCTAAAGTTGGCGCCTTCATTTGCTATTACCAACCCTTTATATTTATCTTCTGCTAATGCAATTGACTTTTGAATTCCCTCCAATACTTCGCCACCAATGCTGCCCATTTTGGTGTACCATTCCAGCCCAAGCACATCATCACCTAAGTGATAGGTTCTGCAGGCGCTGTTTTTCCAAACGGTTTCGCCGGCGAAATTTTTCATTACAATAAACGCATCGCCACCCGGCATTGGCTTGTAAGTTTTGCTGCTAACATCGTAATACAAACGCTTCCCATTTTCTACCTTGTAAAAACTGGTAACGCCGCTGGCCAACATCTCGTCTATCCATGGAGCTACTTTAAAACCAGCCGCTTTCATGGCTTCGGTTGTTTTGGCAACACCCAATACATCCCATGTTTCAAAGGCTCCAATCTCCCAGCCAAAGCCAGCCATCATGCCGTCATCTACCCGGTACAATTCATCGGTTATTTCCGGGATGCGGTGTGAGATGTAAGCAAATAAATTATAGTGAAACAGGCGGTAAAACTCACCGGCCTTATCTGTACCGGCACACAGTGCTTTGATCCTTGATTTTAAATCATCAATGGGTTTGGCTGTTTCTACTGTTGCAAACTTTGGTTTCTTTCTTGGTTCATATTCCAGCGTTGAAAGATTGAGGGTTTGAATTTCTTTCTCCCCTTTAGGTGATGGGGGCATTTTCTTGAAAAAACCCTGCCCGGTTTTATCGCCCAGCCATTTGTTTTCTACCATTTTATTTAGCCAGGCTGGTATTACAAACATATCTTTTGCTTCATCTGCCGGACAATTATCGTACACACCATTGGCAACCTTTACAAGTGTATCAATTCCCACCACATCTGCTGTCCTAAAAGTGGCGGACTTTGGCCGACCGATAATAGGGCCAGTCAAGGCCTCAATCTCATCAATGCTCAACTGCAATTTTTCCATGGTATTCATAATGGCCATCATGCCAAACACGCCTACCCGGTTGGCGATAAACGCAGGGGTATCCTTGCACAGCACCGTTGTTTTACCCAATTGTAAACTGCCGTAATCCATTAAAAAATCAACCACTTCAGTATCGGTAAACGGCGTTGGAATAATTTCGAGTAATCTTAAATACCGGGGCGGATTAAAAAAGTGTGTACCGCAAAAATGCTTTTTAAAATCTTCGCTCCTGCCCTCTGTCATCATGTGGATGGGAATACCAGATGTGTTGGAGGTAATTAAAGTGCCCGGCTTACGGTACTTCTCCACCTCTGCAAAAACGGATTGCTTGATGTCCAGTCTTTCTACCACTACTTCTATCACCCAATCGCAAGTAGCAATATCATTCATGTTATCGGTAAAATTGCCGGTCTTAATTTTCTTTGCAACATCTTTGGTAAATACAGGCAATGGATTCGATTTTAACGCTGCAGCCAGTGCATCATTTACAATTTTATTTCGTTGGGCAGGCGTTGTAGCCTCGACGGGGGCAATATCCATTAATAATACCTGTAATCCGATGCCAGCAAAATGGCAGGCAATGCGACTACCCATTACGCCGCTTCCTAAAACAGCCACTTTCTTTATGATTCTTTTTGACATAGCAATAAAATTAGTTAGTTAAACAACTATTTGTTAATCGAAATTAAGTCTTTTTATAAAAGCATTAATAAATAACGAATAAATATTATCGGGGTCAAAAAAACATATGCTCTACCCAAATTATTTTGAAAAGGTTAAACAAAATCTGCTTGGCTGTGTAAAGGATCAAAACACAGGAATCGGCTAAGAACTAACCTGTTTGAAAAAAACCTTTTACCGATAAAAACATCACAATGAATTCACATACTAAGGCAAGTATAAATACGTTTGTTGCATTAATTTACGCTACAATTGGTAATTAGTTTGCTCAATACGAAAACAAATATTCAAATATCATTGCTTTTTGATGATAAAAAATTAAGTTTACTCAAGATTTAAGTGTTTACAAACACGTAGGTTTTAAAATCCAACATTCATGCATCAACTCGCTACTCAAACAAGTGTTTCTTCTTCAGCAATTTTGTCGGTCAGTTACAAATCATCGGGGATACGTAAAGAGTTTAAAGATTCTTTGCCGGAAGCCGTCATTATCTTAGATCCCGAATTTATTATTAAAGGTTTAAACAGTATCGCATCTTCAGTGTATGGCATCGACATCATTGCGGCTCGGGGAAAACATTTATTTGACCTGTTGCAACCAGAAATGATTGGTACCAGCCGAACAGACGCCATCAACAACTTACTTGAAACCGGATACTGGAAAGGAGACGTCATTTATAAACTTGGCATTAAAAAATTAATATTTAGTGTATGTGCTAACCTGATAAAAGACGAAACGGGTACCAATAGTACTATCTTAATAAGCGCCCATAATATCTCTAAGAGCATTCAGCAGGAACATGATCTTTTGTTAGTGGAAAATGAATTGAAGGAAATAGACAAGATGTATGAGCGATACCATTTTGCTGTGAATGCCAGTACGGATGCTATCTGGGATTTGGATATTACATCAGGGGCAGTTTATCGGGGCGAACGATTCAACGATTTTACGGGGTACAAGAAAGACGAAGTGCTTCCAACAACGGATTGGTTTATTAATAAAGTACATGAGCAGGATCGACAAAAGGTAAAACAGCATTTAGAGTATTGCATCGAAAACAATGTTACCAACTGGGAGACTGAATACCGGTTTCAGATAGCAGATGGCACCTTTCGCCATTTGCTGGATAAAGCGCAGGCTATTTTTGAACAGGGCAAAATGATTCGGGTGATCGGAGCCATGCAAAATATTACCGAGCGGAAGAAATTAGAAGCCCAACTATTGCACGAACAGGTGCAAAAGCAGAAGATGATTAACCAGGCCATCATTAAGGCGCAGGAAAAAGAAAGAAACCGAATCAGCGGTGAATTGCACGACAACGTAAACCAGTTGCTCATGAGCGCAAAGCTGCACATCTGCGTAGCAAAAAACAAAGAGGTAGAACCAAATGAATTGCTGGAAAAAGCAAATGAATACCTGGTGATGGCCGTGGAGGAAATCAGGAATTTATCAAAAAAACTTACTTCTACCTCAATTACCAATGTTGGTTTACAAAAAAGTATTGTTGATATTGGTGCTACTATGCTATTATTAAAAGACATTCAGTTGCACGCTTACATAAACAATGATATAATTGAAAAATTATCAGCAGAACAACAATTAATGGTTTTCCGGATCATCCAGGAACAAAGCAATAATATTATAAAATACGCCGAAACAAACGAAGCCATCATTTCTTTAAAGGAAGTCAATCAAAATGCTGAGCTTATTATCAGCGACAATGGTGTTGGATTTGATAAGACAAAACAAAAAGCAAGTGGCATCGGATTTATCAATATTTTTAACCGGGTAGATGCCTACAACGGAAAGGTAGAAATCATTACTGCTCCGGGTGAAGGTTGTACACTGATCATCAATTTTCCGCTAACAGAACAATAATGATGAATGGTGAATGGTGAATGGTGAGAGGTGAATATTACACCATTGACCACTCTCAATTCAAACTGTCATTTTATTCTTAACGTAGCGCTAGCTCACTCCGCTACAACTGTCTATTACATTAGCAAGACTTACAAAATGCAGTTTTCCAGCTTTATCTTCTGCCATTAAAATCATACCATTACTATCAATTCCTCTCATTTTCCGAGGCGCAAGATTGGCTACTACCACTACCTGTGTTCCTACAATATCAGCAGGCTCAAAATGTAATGCGATACCGCTTACAATCGTTCTTGTTTCGGTTCCCATATCAACTTCCAACTTTAAAAGTTTATCTGCTTTGGCAACTTTTTCTGCGGTTAAAATAGTCCCCACTTTAAGATCAATTTTTGCAAAGTCATCGAAAGTAATGGCCCCCCTGCCCCCCGAAGGGGGGTTCTGAGACCCAGCTAATTTTAAAATCTGTTCTGAATTCGCTGGGTCTAAAGCCCCTCCCTCGGAGGGGTTGGGGGAGGCTTTTCCCTCGGAGGGGTTGGGGGAGGCTTTTCCTTCGGAGGGGTTGGGGGAGGCTTTTCCAGCAGCCTGGTTGTTTTCTGTTTCCATTTTTATTGCTGCACTTTTAATTTTTAATTTTTCTACTTGCCCAGCTACTTCGGAATCTTCAATCTTTCTGAATAATAACTGCGGTTCTCGCAATGAATAACCTATACTTAACAACTTAGATTTGCCGGCATTTTCCCAGTCAAGCATTTTATCCACTACCTTCATCATGTAGCACATTTTACGTGCTGCAAAAGGCAAAAACGGATTGATAAACACCGCAAGGTTAGCGGTCAACTGTAGACAAATATGCAGGCAGTTATCAATGGATTGTTGAGCCCCCCTGCCCCCCGAAGGGGGGTTCTGAGACCCAGCTAATTTTGAAAGCTGTTCTGAATTCGCTGGGTCTAAAGCCCCTCCTTCGGAGGGGTTGGGGGAGGCTTCTCCTTCGGAGGGGTTGGGGGAGGCCATACTTTTTGCCAAAATCCAAGGCTGCTTATCCTGCATGTATTTATTGCCCTTTCTTGCCAGGTCGATTACTTCATATTGCGCATCCCTGAACTTATAGGTTTCTATTAAATGCTCAATTGCAATCTTCGACTTTGCGATTTCTGCAAACATTGCTCTATCGGCATCATCCATTATATCAACGTGCAATGGCGGCACTTTTCCTTTGCACAGTTTGTGCATCAGCACAAATGCCCTGTTTACAAAATTGCCAAACACATCTACCAGTTCACCTTTCACCGAATCCTGAAATCCCTTCCAGGTAAATTCGCTGTCTTTTGTTTCCGGCGCTATGGCCGTTAAATAATAACGCAATGCATCCACCATCTGGTCGCCGCCATTGTCCTTCTTTACAAAATCATTAATATAATCTTCCATCTCAATACTCCACCCGCGGCTTGTACTCATCTTATCACCTTCCAGGTTCATAAACTCATTGCTCGGTACATTTGCCGGCAAAATATTACCATGTAGCTTTAGCATTACCGGAAATATGATGGCGTGAAAAACAATATTGTCTTTGCCTATAAAATGCACCAGCTTAGTGTCTTCATTGTACCAATATGGCCTCCAGTCTTTGTTATTGTCGATGGCCCATTGTTTGGTGGCGCTGATGTAACCAATGGGGGCGTCGAACCAGACGTAGAGGACCTTTCCGGCCCCCCCACCCCCCAAGGGGGGATTTTGCGAAGGGTTCACTTTATCTGGAATTGCATTTAATTTTTCAGTGATTGCCGCTATAGTATTATCAGTTTTGAATAGAACTTCATCATTGGTGAACCTGATTACTTCAAAGCCATGTTCCTTTAGCCAATCTGTCCTTTCGATATCACTTGCTACATTTTCAGGTAACTGATGAATTAATCCATCCACCTCAATAATTAACTTCTTATCAAGACAAACAAAATCTGCAATATAAGCGCCTATAATATGTTGTCTCCTAAATTTTACGCCATCCAATTTTTTTCCCCGAAGCATCTGCCAAAGTACATTCTCAGCATCTGTAGGCCTACTCCTATGCTCCCTAACAAACTGCTTCAGTAACCCATAAATTAAAGGATCAGCAGTCTGGTAATCAAAATGCTCGTCCGCCCCAATAGTCTCCGGGATCCCCCCTTGGGGGGCGGGGGGGCTTGGCACTTTTATCCCCCAATCCAAATCCCTTGTTACAGCCCTTGGTTGTAAACCTATATCCAGCCAACTTTTCACTTGACCCAACACGTTTGGCTTCCAGTCGTTTTTATGATCTTCGAGTATCCATTTCCGCAAAAAATCCTCATGCCTGTTCAATGGGAGGTACCAATGCCTGGTTAACTTCTTTACCGGCGCATTTCCACTTAAGGTGCTGCGTGGGTGAATCAGTTCGTCCGGACTTAATGATGTACCGCATTTTTCACATTGATCGCCATACGCATTTTGATTGCCACAAACCGGACATGTCCCTACAATGTAGCGATCAGCCAAAAATGTATTGGCTTCTACATCAAAATATTGCTCGGTTTCTTTTACTTCCAAATCACCGTTGTCATTCAACATTGTAAAAAATTCCTGCGCTGTTTCATGGTGAATGGGTTCAGTGGTCCGGTGATAAATATCAAAGGAAATTCCTAGATCCGCCATATTGCTTTTCAGCATCGCATGGTATTTATCTACAATGGCCCGTGGCGTTGTATGCTCTTTCATGGCTTGTATTGTAATAGCGGCGCCATGTTCATCGCTACCGCAAACGTACACCACATCCGCTTTCTTCGCCCTTAAATAACGTACATAAATATCTGCCGGTAAATAAGCACCTGCTAAATGTCCGATATGCTTTGGCCCGTTGGCATAAGGCAGCGCAGAAGTTATTAAATATCTTTTGGGATCTGTCATAAAATTTTTTTGTTCTTAGCTTTATTACTACTATCTGGCTCAAGTGGCAATTCATCCCGCTTTGCTGAATCGCAGCCGATTTATCGGCCCTTCTACAGCGGATCATTTTTGAATGTGTTCAATCAGTAACTATCTGCCCTTTTAAAAAGATGTATTGCTATTTCCGGCCTTAAAACGTTAACAAGAAAAGGTTAATAAAATTTACTAACGCTGTTATCTTCCTTAAATTATCTCAAAGCTGAAACGCTGCAAATTTACCTAAAGCAACTACAATACCCAAACAAACAAAAAACCTACACAATAGTAAGGCTTTTAGATTCGCTCGTTGTAGCCCTTAATGCTTCAGTTTGCCTATTTCAACCTCTGGAGCAAAAACGCTATTACACTTTTCTTCACTCCGTTCTTTTAGCAGATAAAAGCACACTCCTGGTAATATTTTGGCTTATGATGACACCGTCTTCGCTATGTGTTTTTCAGTATCTACAGACCTCGAATTGTAGTTGATATAAAAAGATGCAAGTTCTTAAAAAAGATGATTCTATTATTTTCAGTAAGTTTATCCACTACATTGGGATCTTATGAAAGAACGACAACGCTATTTTACAAATCTTATATTATATCATTTTTACTATGGGTATACCCCTTAATTTTATAGTATGAGTTTGAAAGAAGAACTACGGGAACATTTCCAGACTGGGCATGAGAAATTTTTGCGCAATATTTCGGTTGACTGCATCATTTTTGGATTTAACAATAATGAATTGAAAGTTTTGTTGCTGAATGCTACCTATGCCGCACTGTGGGCCTTACCAGGTGGTTTTATATTAAAGGATGAACACATGGATTTAGCTGCAAAACGTATTCTTAAACAACGAACCGGATTGGATAACATCTTCATGCAGCAGTTTCATGTATTTAGTACACCGGAACGCTCGCCTAAAGAAATGAATCAGTTATTTTTGAAAAATTTAGGAGTTGTAGTGGAGGATAGCTGGATGTTTGAGCGTTTCCTTACCGTTGGGTATACAGCATTGGTAGATTTTTCGAAAGTACAACCGGTACCTGATACGTTTTCGTCGGCCTGTGAATGGTTCAATATTTACGATACTCCCAAATTGCTGCTTGATCATCGTGAAATACTGCAAAAGGCATTGCTGAATTTACAGTTGCAATTAAATTACCATCCGGTAGGGCTCAATCTTTTACCAAAGAAATTTACCATGCCAGAATTACAGAAGCTATACGAAACCATATTAGACAAGAAATTGGACAGGCGAAATTTTCAACGAAAAATTATGGCTACCGGAGTACTAAAAAAACTAAAAGAATTAAAAACCGGGGTAGCACACAAAGCGCCTTACTATTACAAATTTGACTTACTTAAATATGAAAAGGTTTTAAAAGGAGGAATGGGGTTTGAATTGTAGGGGATTGATTACACGAATTTTTTTGCACGAATTTCACGAATTAATGGAACGAATTACACGACTTATTTAACTGAAATATGAATCGCAAAAACTTTCTTTCGGGTATTTTTCCGGCGGCATTTGGTTTCAACAATATTGGCAAACTACCTTTTTGGGAAGAGCCGGATTTCGCTCCAATCATTCCAAGATATCTAAAAAAAGGAGACACGATTGGCATCACCTGCCCTGCTGGCTTTATTACATTGGAAGATATCCAACCGGGTGTGACTAAATTGACAGAATGGGGTTTTAAAATTAGTATTGGCAATACCGTTGGTAAACGTGATTTTACATATGGAGGAACTGATGAAGAAAGATTGAATGATTTTCAACAGATGCTGGATGATAAAAACATCAACGCCATTTTGTGTGCAAGAGGTGGCTATGGTGCGGTAAGAATCATTGATAAAATTGATTTTAAAAAATTTATACTTCATCCAAAATGGATTATTGGATTTAGTGATATCACGGTGCTGCATAGTCATATCAATCATAACTATGGCATTGCATCCATTCACTCAAAAATGTGCAATAGTTTTCCTCCAGACTGGAACCTTGCGGATGTAGTTCAGAAAGATACCATCGAAAGTATCCGGCAATGTTTAACCGGCGAAAAGATGAGTTATTCTGTTGTTCAAAACCTGAACAATAAAAAAGGATCAGTAACCGGAGTGCTTGTGGGAGGCAATTTAAAAACCCTGGAATCGATGGCGGGTAGCAACAGCGACCTGGTTACAAAAAATAAAATCTTATTTGTAGAAGATACCGGCGAATACCTCTACAGCATCGACCGCATGTTTTGGAACCTGAAAAGGAGCGGAAAGTTGTCATCACTGGCAGGGTTAATTGTAGGAGGGTTTAAGATAAAAAAAGATGATACCGGAGAGGAGTTTGGAAAAACACTGGAAGAAATTGTGCTTGAAAAGGTTTGCAATTATCAATACCCGGTTTGCTTCGACTTTCCAGTCGGTCATCAGAAAAATAATTTTGCGCTAAAATGTGGCGTAAGGCATAAGCTGGAGGTAAATACCGGCGCAGTCGCTTTAAAAGAAATCTGAGTATTCGTATATTTGGTAAAACACGAACATGACAATTGAAGCAATTGATAAAGATTTTGTAACCATCAGGGTTTCTAAAAAAATTGGAGCGGCGGGAATTAAGAATCTTGAAAGCTATGCCCGTTTTTTAGAAATTAACAAGGATGCGCCTAAGAAAGTTTCTAAAAAGAAAATCATGGAACTGGCAGATGAAGTTACTGCTGGTGCCTGGGAGAAATCAAAAGAAAAAAGAGGCTTCAAAGGGTAGTTGTTGTTGACGTTGATTAATTTAAATTGAAAATATTATTTTATGATCATAGAAAAATCAGGAAAAGAAAAAATTACGATTTCCTTTTCCAACAGTGTCGGTAAAAAGGGACTTGACAGCATCAAAAAATATATTGAAATAATAGAGTCCAATGGTGCGCCTAAGAAAAAAATACCACAAAGTGTAATCAACAAACTCTCAAGAGAAATCAATAAAAATATATGGGATAGAATTAAAAAGGAAAGGAACCTGTAATGACTGTTATAGTTGATACTAATATCCTGATCAGCGCCTGTCTCAATGAAGAAAGTGACATCTTCAAAACTTTAACTACACTCTCTCAAACAATCGATTTTGTAATCCCGGATTACGCACTTGCAGAAATAGATAAACATAAAAGAGCAATATGCGAAGGCACCGGGCGAAATATCCTCATTTTTAATAAACTCCTTAACCAGTGTTGTGATAATGGTATCGTAATTTCCGTAGCCGATATTTCAACAGAATATTTCATACTTGCAGAACAACTCACCAAAAATATTGACAGCAATGACGCAGCATTTGTTGCAATTTCCATTGCACTTGAAGCATTGATCTGGACGGGTGATTTGAAGTTAAACCGTTGGTTAAAAAGAATCGGATTCAACAATGTTATTTCAACCAAAGAACTAAAAGATATTATAAAAGGCTTATGATAAAAATTCCTCCCTACTTAAAAAAAGGCGACACCATCGGCATCACCTGCCCTGCTGGCTACATGGCAAAAGAAAAAGCACAAACCTGTATTGAAACCCTACAGCGATGGGGCTTTGAAGTAATGGTTGGCAAAACATTGGGCAGCAATTCTACTACCTATTTTTCGGGAACGGATGAAGAGCGCCTCAATGAATTGCAGGCCATGCTTGATGACGACAGCATCAACGCCATCCTTTGCGGGCGTGGTGGTTATGGCGTTAGTAGAATCATTGATCAACTGGATTTTACCCGCTTTAAAAAGAAACCAAAATGGATCATCGGCTTTAGTGATATCACCGTTTTACATGCACATATTTATTCAAAATTTAAAATTGCTACCCTGCATTCACCGATGGCAGCAGCCTTTAATGAGGATGGTTTTAAAAATGAATACATCGCTTCGCTACACAAAGCCATTCTTGGTAAGAAAGCAAATTACAAATGTGCAGCGCATCCGTTTAACAAACAGGGAACTGCTACGAGCGAATTGATTGGCGGAAATCTATCGTTGCTAGTGCATCTTATTGGCACTGCTTCTGACATTAAAACCAATGATAAAATTTTATTTATTGAAGATATCGGAGAATATATTTACGGCACCGACCGTATGCTTTACCAGTTAAAAAGAAGTGGCAAATTAAACAATCTGGCTGGCCTTATAATCGGAGGCTTTACAGATGTAAAAGATACCGAAAGACCTTTTGGAAAAACGATTGAAGATGTGATCAATGACATTGTAAAAGGGTATGATTATCCGATCTGTTTTAATTTTCCGGTAAGTCATGGAAAGGAAAACTATGCGTTGAAAGTAGGCGGCACTTACCAATTAAAAACCGGTAGAAAAACGGCACAGCTTACAGAAAAATAAAACAATTAATTAATGTCGTCTTTTAGGAAATTGATAATTTTTTAAACCAGCTTTGTGAAAAATGAATAACCCCTTACAGACAACCCTGTGGGAAAATATCCGAACCTTCGCCTTTGATGATCCGGCATCTGATTTTCCCTTTTCAAAAAAATTACAACAAGAACATAACTGGAGCAGCAGTTATACAAACGATGTCATTGAGGAATACCGGAAATTTATTTTCCTTTGTTGTATTTTACCCAATGGTGCCTCTCCTTCTGAAACGGTTGATAAAGTATGGCATCTGCACTTAACATACACTGCCAATTATTGGATCAACTTTTGCGAAAAGACCTTGCAAAAAAATATTCACCACCATCCAGGCAAGGGCGGCAACGGAGAAAAAATAAAACACGCCAAATGGTACCAGCAAACTTTATCAAAATACAAGGAGGTTTTTGAAACAATACCACCTGAAGCCATCTGGCCCCAAAAAGCTGAGGAGCAAACGCAGGTTAACTTTGAAATTTATGATAAAGATTTTTTTAACAGAATTATTTTAGTTTTTGCAACCCTTACAATCGTGTTTGTTTTAGTAACCAATCTTTTTAACTCATCAGGACCTGACTTCCTCGGATACTATTTCATACTGATGATTGCAGGCACTGTTGTTGCACTTGTTTTACAGCAACATAAAGCAAAAAAGCTACACCAATATCTGGAGGATCATTTCCCTAAAAATTTCAACGCTTATCAAATAGCACGTTATTTATACGGACCCCACCGGGCTTATCAAACAGCATTGGTTGACTTGCTTAAAAGAGATATGATCGATGTGTCTGGCACTCATTACAAATTAAACTCCATCCCATATTTTGATTTGCAGAAAGAGCCGAATCCATTATTGCCGGCAGTCACTGAAATGTTAGTTTCCCGCAACACCTTCACCTATTCCGAGGGGTTTGAATTAATGGACAATGAAAAAATAAATCAGTCTGGATTTTCTGAGTTAACCAACTTATCCAAGTTGGTAGATTATCAAAAGTTTGCGATTCCGGGTATTGTCATTGCAATTGGTTTTGCAAGGTTATTTCAGGGAATGGCCAACGAAAAACCAGTTGGATACCTGGTAGCAGAGATTGGATTTTTTTCATTGATAGCATTGATGATAGCCGCACAATATTCTTATACTTACCTGGTGTTTAAAAAATCTGAAAGTATCTGGATGAATCAAACCAACAACGGCTATAGCAATAATGTACTAAACAATTTTACCATTTTGGGCACCTTGGCCATTTCCGGTTTTGCTGAATATAATGTGCTTACCAGTGTATTTGAGGCGGAAGCGCCCAATAGACGCTCAATTGGTGATGGCGGTCTTGCCGGAAACTCAGGCGGATGCAGCAGTGGAGATAGTGATGGCGGAGATAGCGGTGGTGATGGTGGCGGTGGATGTGGTGGATGTGGCGGTGGAGACTAACACTAATTCTTTAATAACGAATCCAACTTTTGATGATAGATTGGAAAGTCATTTAAATTGTGATGCGACCCGTGCTCAATGGTTACAAACTGATCTGCTGGTTTCAAAACTGATTTTAATTTTGCTGCACAACGATAGGGTATCACGCCATCGTCTGTACCATGAAAAATAGTAATGGGTGCATTTACTTCATGCAGGAATTCATTCGTGGGGATTTTGTAATTGGCCATCCTGCTTGTTGGGTAAATAAAAGCATAACAGCTAAACAGATTTGGAATGCTGTAATATGGTGTTTCTAGAATCAGTTCTTTGCAATTATATGCTGATGCTACGTAAGCTGCAATACCGGTTCCAAATGATTTACCATATATGATGATGCTGTCTTTGTTGTATTTTGATGCGGCCATTTTATAAACCTGTCCGGCATGCTGGTATAAAACTTTTTCGTTTCGTTGCGCAATAGTTTTACCAAATCCAGGATAATCTTCCATCCAAACTTCATACCCTTGCTTAGTAAAATTGTCGGCAAATTTTGCATACCGGTTTATATTGCCTTTGTTACCATGAAAATAAATGACAACGCCCTTTCGAACAGCATCTTTGGGAAAAAACTGCACCATATTTAGCGTGTCTGTCTGGTTAAATGGAATATCCACTTCGGCGAAAGGTGTGGCAAATTGATATTGATAACTCCTTTCAAGCGGTGTGGGATGAAACAAAAAATAATCCTGCAGGTAGAACAATGCAATACCTATTACGCAATAAATCAACACAATGACTTTAATCCACCGAAGTATTTTCTTATTCATGTTTGTAAAGGTAGCGATAACAGCTTTTAGGATTAAGCTGTATAATTGAATTAGGAATTAAAAATGAAGAATGAAATCACTGGCTTGTCGTTACGATTAATCAATCAACGATAAAAATCAATATTTTAAAATATCCCGGATAAAATTATGATACTCCGGAAACGAGGGAAGGTTATTGTGTCCGCCACCTTCAATTTCAATCAGGGTGATTTTCCTGGGATTGAGCGCTTGTAATTTCTCGCTGTTTCGAATAGGAATCAGCCAGTCTTTGGTGCCATGTAAAATATACGTGTGGCAATTTACTTTGGGCAACCATTTATCTGTGCGCATGTGAAAACGCAACACCAACTTCATCGGTAGCATGGGCAAAAATCTTTCCACCACCTTCTTAAAACTGTAATACGGCGCATCCAATATCAGATAACGTGGTTTATTCTCACTTGCCAGGTGGGCTGCAAAACCGCTACCAAGGCTTCTTCCGTAAACAATCATGTGATCTTCAGCATAGGTCTCAGTAAGCTTGTTGTACACAAACTGCATATCGCTCAACATGTCTTTTTCACTGCGCTTGCCGGTACTTTTTCCAAAGCCACGGTAATCTACCAACACTACATCATAATTATATCGAAAAAAATCGATGGCATATTTGGCCCAGCCTTTTATGCTGCGGCTATTACCATGAAAGTATAAAACGAGGCCATGAGGATTTACCACATGAAAATGCAGGCCATTGATTCTAACACCGGGTTCTACATCAAAAAATAACTCACGGAAAGGAGCATCATATTTGTAAATAAAATTTTGCTTCAACTTTTCCGGCTTAAAAATCAGGCGTTCCTGCACCAGGTAAGCTACTACCAGCAACAACACATAACCAATGATGATATAGATAAGTGTTGGTGACATAGCTAATTATTTTTCTACTTACCGTTTGCTATTATTTACTTTATTAACTCAATGACGAAAATTACGGTAAAGAATAATTAGTGAGGAAAAATTTTTTTCCAATCATCCATACCGCCTGCAAGATTTACGAGGTTTTCAAAAGGGTATTTTTGTTGCAGGCGTTGGATCGCAATATGACTGCGAACACCTTTCCTGCAATAAAATATAACCGGCTTTTCCCGGTCAATTTTATCGATCTGTTGTGTGATGGTATTAAGTGGAATTAACTCTCCTCCAATATTGAAAGTCTCATGTTCATCTGGTTCCCTTACATCAATCAGTTGTATATCTGCATTGGTATTGATAAGGTTAAATAATTTGACTGAAGTAATGGCTTTCATGGCGCTTACCAGATTATTTATATGGCTTCACAAATAATATTTAAAACAAGGGCGTATTTGAAATTGTCGCAACTCAATAGAGGGTTGCCAACCTTTTTTAAAGTTTTTTTGCAGAAAAGAACCTGCATAAGGTTGGCAACCCTTCCGACAATTTTAAATGGACCCTAAAATAATCCCATTTAAAAATAATAAATCTTTTCCTTGATATAAGCTCAATCGATCGCAAAAACTTCTACCCTTCTTCCTCATCTGTATAAATTCGGGTTAACCTCAATTTATTAACTGGTGCCACAATCAACGGCAATTTTTCGATGGTTACTTTACTTTGTTCAAGTCCAAAACCTTTTTCTTCGCTAAGGGAAATTTCTTTCACATAAAAATACAGTTTCATGATGATGCGTTCAAAAATGGGTAAGTCATTATCCTGCGACAGAAATTTTTCCATAACCACAAATTGAAAATCACCTACTACATTGTTGCGCTGCTGGCTTTCGTAGCGGCTGGTAACATTCACTTCTCTGTTTGCAACCAGTTCTTCCACTACCTTTTTAAACATCAGGTTAAGCCTAGGTGCCATTCTGAATCCCAGCCGAAATTCAACACGGATGATATCGTTTGGAATAATATGTTCTACAGAGTATTCGCAGGTGTATGGATCATCCATGGTATCAACGTGTATAAACCAATAAATATCTGCACGTTTTGGCTTTCCACTGAGGATAGAGTAAATAATTTTATGCTCAATTTCTTTTGGATTGTTGGCACTCGTTAAATAAACCAGGTGTGTTGCATACTTCGGAACGGTAGAATCGTTGCTTAGTTCTTCCAGCTTGGGTATATATTCTTCCATCCGCACAAATTCAACATACCTGTTTTTGATCTTTCTAGCCCGATGCCAGATATACATAACAGAAAACATCACGAAACCAATCATCACTGTGATATAACCACCATGAATAAACTTATCCATTAATGCTATAAGGAAACTAGCTTCAATGATAAAATAAGCAAATAAAAACAGATAAATTAAACCCGGCGGCACCCTATGCAATACCATATAATTTGAAAACAATATCGTGGTCATAATCATCGTGGTGATGATGGCCAGGCCATAAGCAGCCTCCATTCTGGAAGATTCCCTGAAATACAATACTACTCCAACACAACCAACATAAAGCAGCAGATTGATTCCGGGAATAAATATTTGACCACGGGCCTCTGTAGGATAATTAATTTTAAACTTTGGCCAAAGATTCAGGCGAATGGCTTCATTGATTAAAGTAAATGATCCGGTAACCATTGCCTGGCTTGCAATGATGGCTGCTGTAGTAGCGATCATTACACCGGGTACAATAAACCAATGCGGCATCAAGTCGTAAAAGGCATTGATACCTTCTGTCTGTATAGTTGCAGCATTTAATAATTTAAGATTGTGATGTTTTAATAAACTGGCACCCTGTCCAAAATAATTGATAAGCAAGCAGGATTTTACAAATATCCAGGAGATACGAATATTACCGCGGCCACAATGGCCAAGGTCGCTATACAATGCCTCGGCACCTGTGGTACATAAGAATACCGCTCCCAATACCCAAAACCCTTCCGGATAATTAACCAGGAAATTAATAGCATAATAGGGATTGAGCGCCTGGAAGATAGTAAGATCATCTGAAATATGAATGATCCCCAAAACTGCCAGCATAACAAACCAAACCGACATAATAGGACCAAACATTCTACCAATACTTGCAGTGCCAAATTGCTGTGTAAAGAAAAATGCGCTAATGATTCCCAGTACAATATAAACAATAGAATCCTGGCTCAGGTCGCGGAATTTTGGAAGTTCTTTTAAACCTTCAATGGCCGAGGTAATAGAAATGGGCGGCGTGATGATTCCATCGGATAACAATGCGGCGCCGCCGATCATTGCAGGTATAACAAGCCATTTTCTTCTACGCCTTACTAATGCAAATAATGCAAAAATGCCACCTTCACCCCTGTTGTCGGCCCTTAATACCAGGATTACATATTTGATCGTAGTTAAGAGTGTGATCGTCCAGATAATCAACGACAGCGTTCCTAAAATCAACGATTCATTAACCACCCGATCCTTAATAATTGAATTGAAAACGTATAATGGCGATGTTCCAATATCTCCGTATATGATGCCCAATGCTACGAGTAAACCTGCGGCTGATACTTTATTAACCTTATTTAACACTACTATTTTATTTTATTGATAAAACATTTTGAACACTTGCTTCTGAGGACAGGCTTTGTCGAAAACACAAATGTAAACGGAATTGATATATAAAAAAGTAAATCTCTCTAAATAATCGACCCGTGTAGTCGATGAGGTAAAATTTCTACAAAGCCCTTTACAAAATGTATGTTGCAACATAGATGACTGCCCGAAATAATTAGCACACGTTTTGAAACGTGGTTAAACAGAATAAAAACTAATGAAAATAAGATGGTCGTATTATAAAGTCGCTGAAACGAAAAATTTTTTTATCTTAAAATAGCATTGAGTCTTTTGCGAAAACAATTGACACCGTAGTGAACGGACAATTGATTACAACGTAGGAAACAACGACTGGGAGGAGATCAATTGGCTTTAAAAAATGAAGTTAACGCTGTAGGTAAAGTTTAGGCAGGTATTTTTCGTAACTTCAAATGCGGTTATATTTTACGGACGATCTTTTTTTAAACAAACACATGGGCCTGTTTCGAAGGCTTCTCCTTCATTATATAAATAACTATTATGCGTAAACTATTAATTTCCTTTGGCCTCATATTCATTTTTTCCTGCAATGACACTACGCCTGATCTTGTGGTAGAAACAACTGATACCACCTTTGTAGCAATGGACAGTGGATCATTAATTATTGAAGAACCGGTTACATTTAAGAACCTGATATGGGTACCAGTATATGATTCAGCTAAGGGTAGTTATTCAATGAAGCAGCAACGAAAGGTGAGTGCGGATACCTTGTCGGCTGAAAAATTAATTAGAGAGATCAACGCTTCCTGGAACGGTATAAAAATGGAATTAAAGAAAATTTCTCACGACACCGTATTTGTAGCGATCCCTAAGAGCGAAGTGCTTACCCAGCAAATGGGTAGTAGTGGGGCTGAAAGTTATATATTTTCCAGCACGTTTATTTTAACCGAATTGCCCAGGATGAAATTTGTTAACTACGACTTCAAAGAGGGTGACCATCTGGCGCCAGGAACTTATAAGCGGACAGATTTTAAGAAATAGGACTCAAAAAAGATTCGACAGCAACCAGGCAATACTACTACTTGAAACAGGTTGTGTAGCGGCTTTTAGGGCTGCGAGACTAGATGGTGGTGCAACCATTTTATAAGCAGCATTCTCATTAACTAATAATGTAATATAGCTAAAAAACACAACGGTTATATACCCTTTAGCAGGTGGCTGTAATCATTAAAAACATTTATACACACAAGCCCCTCACTTTTCAGCGAGGGGCCACAAACAAACTATACATAAAGAAAGCGCTGACTTTCAGCCCACTTTAACACAAAAAACGCTGGTTCATTAATCGGGCTTTTTGCCATCCAAAAAGGTATTGATGGTGCCGATTTCGGCCTTGTTATTTTCACCCGATTTTACGGTGTAGTTGCTGTAGAAACTTTCTACATCAGCAATGGAATTGTGTAATTCCATGTTGCGGCGAAGGTAAGCAGGCACCGTTTCAAACTCATTATTCGGATCGGCTGCGTTAATATTGAATGACAAATTACGCAGTTTTGCAATGCGATCCATAGCCCGGCGCCGTAATTCCTCGGTTTCGTCAGGCGTTGCCTGGTCCTCAACCCTGGACATCATGATTGGCTGAGTTTGTTGTACAATAGGCTTCTCCTCCGCCGCTTGATGGGAATCTTTAACCACCATACGCATTTCGAATGCGGGCTCGTCTTCCTGCATTTTAGTTTGAGTAGAGGTTAGTTCTTCCACAGTGTTGGATTTTGGAATCGGCTTTTGCTCCTCTACATATATATTCGAGGGCTTTGCCAAATAACCACCTGTAGACGAAACAGGCGTGCTAGCATCTTTATAGTGAACTGAAAATTCGGTTGTACTATTTTTTTCAATCGGTATTTTTTCAGCGGGTGATGGAGTAGCAGGAATATCAAACTCTATTACAGGCGTTTGATCCGATGCTGAAGATATTTCAAAAAACACAGGTGCTTCATCTAACTTTTCCACAGTATTATTACGAGGTAATTCTACTAACCTATCCGCTGGCTGGTGCTCGGCTAATGTAGGCATCATTAGTTCAGCAAAATCTTTTTCTGGCTCCTTTCTTGCCGGCGCAGCATTGTTTGCAGGTTCTTCAACAGGATCGAACTGAAAGGTTGGCTGGTGCAATAATTTCTTTTCTTCCTTTACAGGCATATCCAGTGTCATTAATATCTTGTCATCCTTTTTTTCTTCTTTAGGCATGTTGATCGTTTTTGCAAAAGGGTCTTTATGCTCAAAACCAGTAGCGATCAAGGTAATGCCAATTCCAGCGCCCAATGTATTATCATAACCCAATCCCAAAATTACATCGCTATCATCACCTGCCTTGCTGATCAGATAGTTCTGAATGATCTCAACTTCATCCATAGTAAACTCATGCTCACCTGCTGATGAGTTGATATTGATTAGAATCCACCTTGCACCACGTATTTCACTGTCATTTAACAAGGGAGAATTCAATGCATTCTCAATGGCCATTTGCGCCCTGTTTTCCCCTTCGGCAGTTGCGCTACCCAATATAGCCACACCACCATTTCTCATAACGGTACATACATCTGCAAAATCCACATTGATCTGGCCTGTACTATTGATTACATCGGTAATACATTTTGCAGCAGTTGCCAACACATTATCTGCTTTTTCAAATGCCTCTTTCATTTTTAAATTACCAAACTGGTGGCGCAATTTATCATTGCTGATTACCAGTAGTGTATCCACATGATCTTTCATCAGGCGAATGCCTTCTTCAGCCTGGGCAAGTCTTTTCTTTCCTTCATACGCAAACGGCGTGGTTACTATACCCACTGTAAGTATATCAAGATCCTTACAAATTTTTGCAAGAATGGGTGCACCTCCAGTGCCGGTTCCACCACCCATACCTGCGGTGATAAATGCCATTTTGGTATTCACTTCCAGTATTCGTTTGATTTCTTCAAGACTTTCTTCCGTAGCCTGGCGACCGATTGCAGGATTTGCACCAGCTCCCAGCCCCTGGGTAAGGTGTGGCCCTAACTGAATTTTGTTGGGTACTTTACTCTGTGCAATTGCCTGCGCATCTGTGTTACAGATGATGAAGTTTACACCTTCAATGTTTTGCGAAAACATGTGGTTTACCGCATTGCTTCCGCCGCCGCCTACACCAATTACCTTGATGATAGACGATTGTTCCTTTGGCAAATCAAAATGTATCATAATTTGTTTTATTTGACCATTTCAACTTTACCAGTCTACGGCAAAGCTGAAACAGCTTTTAAAATTTTTGCACCCTAATCTTTCCAGCTAGTAAGGCAGAAAATCAGTTGCAAGTTTTTAATGGGTTAAATAGCGCAGAAATGTTTTCTAAAAAAGAATCTGTTTCAACCACTACATATTATACTAACGAAAAGAAAAACAAACTTAAAAATCGAAGCATCTTCAAAGTTCCCGTTGGGGGGAACTTAGGGGCTTTTCATTTACAATTTCCCGTCCTCTTCTTCCTTGAACAAGTCAATTAAACCAATTTTAAAAGAATCCATAAATCCTTTCAGTGATTTTCGTTGTTTCGTATTTTTTACAACTACTACTTCCTCTTCTTCCACCACTTGTGGCACATCCAGTACTTCTTCTACTACAGGTTGTTGCAAAGCAACCGGCACTGTTATTTTGCGCCATGTTTCATCAAACGCCTGCTTGTTCTTATTTTCATAATCATTGTAGCCTTTCAAAATCAAACCAATACAGGTACTGTACATTGGTTTTGCAAGTTCTTCAATATGCCCGCCAGCAAGGTGTTCGTTGGGGAAACCGATTCTCGCATTCAGTCCGGTAACATATTCTGTTAATTGAATCAGGTGTTTCAATTGCGATCCACCACCGGTTAGTATAATACCTCCGTTTAAAAGACGTGTATCTAAACCTACTTGCTTTAAATGGTAAGTAACAAAATCCATGATCTCACTCATGCGGGCCTGAATAATTGCAGCCAGATTTTTAACACTGATTTCTTTTGGCTGCATTCCGCGTAAACCAGGAATGGTAATAAAAGCATTTGCCTTTGCTTCATCGCTCAAGGCACTTCCAAATTGTACCTTCATTTGCTCAGCTTGTGTTTTTAAAACGCCCAGACCGTTCTTAATATCATTGGTGATATTTTCGCCACCAAAAGGAATAACTGCGGTATGCTTTAATATACCTTCGTAAAACACTGCCAGATCAGTAGTACCACCACCTATATCTACAATGGCAACACCTGCTTCCAGGTCCTGGTCGCACATTACTGCCGCAGCAGAGGCCAATGGTTGCAACACAAGATCCCTTGTAGTTAGACCCGCTTTTTCCACACTACGGTTAATGTTTCGAATGGCATTTTTATCGCCGGTGATGATGTGAAAATTGGCACCTACTTTTACTCCGCTATAACCAATTGGGTTAGGAATATTTTGAAAATTATCTACGGTAAATTCCTGTGGTATCACATCAATGATTTGATCACCTGCAGGAATATAAGTTCTGTATTGGTCTGCAATAAGTCGATCCACTTCTTCCTGTCGAATTTCTTCTTCCGTAGTTTGACGCACGATATCGCCACGTGTTTGCAAACTTTTTATATGATGCCCGGCAATGCCAACGTACACTTCTTCAATTGCAAGGTTCGGGTTTGAATCGTAACAATTCTTCAATGCCATTTCAATTGCTTTGATGGTTTGGTCAATGTTTAAAACCATTCCATGTTGTACACCATTGCTGTTGGCCCGGCCAAAACCGAGTATCTCCAACTTACCATATTCATTTTTTCGCCCGGCAATGGCGGCAATTTTAGTGGTGCCGATATCAAGCCCAACAATAACGGGATTGGTATTAACCGTTCCGCTATCAATGGTTGTGTTTTGATCCTGTGTCATAATTGTATGTTGTGTTTGTGTGTGTCTAATTTATAAAAATCCTGAAAGCCCCTCCCGATTTTCGCTTTCTGTATCTCTTTCATACAAGCTTAATTTATCGTGGGCGCATCTGTTATTTAATTTCAGTAACCTCAATATTCATTTGCCGGTTTTACCGTTCCGGGCTTTTTGGGCAATTGTTTTGGCATTACAATTTTTGGTTGTTTTAATTCAACCGGTTTTGGTTTTATTGCTGGCTTTTCAACATTTATCGCTGGCTTTGAAACCATCGGCTTTTTTACTACCGTTGCCGCTTTAGCCGGTATTGTTGTTGCCGCTTTGTTTACTACCTTGGGTGTTTCATTTTTTATTATTGGTTTTGCATCGGCTGGCACTATCGGTGCAACCGCACCGGGTGAAGGGTTAGTAATTATACTGTTGTCGTCCCGTTCCATTGATTGCTGAATAATATTCTTGTTGGTGGTGTTATGCTCATTATCTTGTACAATGGTTTGCAATGAATCACTTGCCATTCTTTCTGCATTTTCTGCAATTACTTTTATCAACTGTAGTGTCCGAAGTGAATCTGCTTTCACCTCTTCGGCACCCTTTCTTTTAGCAACCACCTGGTTACGGTATTGTACATTTATTTCACTGTATTTATTCCAACCCGCCTTTATAACAATCTGTTTGTAAAATAACCTTAGCTTATCCAGTTTCTCCAGCGTATTTTTTGCAGTGCCAAAAACAATTATGGAGTTGCCAAATTTGGGCACCATTTCAAATGTACGTTGCGGAGTGATATCTACCTGGTCTATCATGGCCATATTAAACGGATCATTTTGCAAAGCCATGCTGATGGTTAAAATATCTTTCAGCAAATTGCTGTCGACTTTCAACAACACTTTTTTATCAGTAGGAAAATTGGTAAACACCGGCAATCTCGCAGAAAACTTTTCACTCAACGGCAGCATTGCCAAAGCACTATCAATATAAAAAGTAGCTCCATTGGATGTAAACACCCTTGCAATAGGTTCTCTCTCCAATACATTCACCTGTAGCCTTTCATTATTATCAAAGAACAACTGCGCTGTTTTTACCCAAATATTTTGTTGCAGCGACTGCTCTAATTTTTGCAGATCAAAAGACCCCACTCTTTTCCCTTTTGGCTTACCGTCGCATATGGAAATGATAATTTCCATAATGTCATTTTTATCAACAAAAAAGTTATTGCTTACTCCTTTTATATTGATATCTACACCCGTGCATTTGTTTGTATCTTTCCTTTGAATGGCAGCAACCAACAGCACAACCGTGCAGGCACCGATGGCAGACCAAAGTGCAAACAGCAACATGTTTTTTATGATTGTCTTTTTTACCATAATAGGTGGTTGCGAATGATGAATTGTGAACTGTCAATGGTCAATGATCAATGGTCAATAAAATAACTAATTATTTATTTCTTATCATTCATTACTCATTATTCATTTCTCGTCATTCATTTTTCATTACTCATCATTCATCTCTCATCATTCACTTCTCATTACTTATCATTCATTACTCATTATTCATTTCTCATCATTAATTTTTCATTACTCATCATTCATCTCTCATCATTCACTTCTCATTACTCATCATTCATTACTCATTACGCATCATTCATTCTCCCAATATCTCCCTAATTGGCAGCACCAATGTATCGATGTCGCCGGCACCCGCTGTAATCAACACCATGCCTTCAAAACCTTCTTCTACATGTGCTGCTTTTTCCAATTTCAAATGCAACAACACTTCTTCTTTACTCATTATTATTTTATCCTCACTTTGCATCCGATCCAAAATCATTCCGCTACTTACACCTTCCATCGGCAGTTCCCTGGCGGGATAAATGGGCAATAGTATGATATCATCCGCAAGATCCAATGCTTCTGCAAAGCCGTCTGCCAGATCCCTGGTTCTGCTAAATAAATGCGGTTGAAAAATCACGTTGCATTTCTTATTTGGAAACATTGCTTTTGCCCCAGTAATCAATGCCCTTAGCTCTTCCGGATGATGCGCATAATCATCGATAAACACCTGCTTATCGCCTTTCAATATATATTCAAATCTTCTTTTAACTCCCTTAAATGCTGCAACGGCTTCGATTATTTTTGCATCTTCAATGCCGATATAATGAGCAACTGCAATAGCAGCAATCATATTCTCAATGTTGTGCTTGCCACCCATATTCAATACCACATCCTTCAATGTCCAATTTCCTGTAACAGGATGATTTTGTATTACATCAAACCCATAACTTCCATTGTGCGTTTTAATATTGGATGCAAATAGATTCGCATTGGTATCATTCAAGTGATACGTTAGGGGTTGATCTGCTCCCATCTCTGTACTTCGCTTCAATCCGTATTTGGTAATTAAAAGACCACCAGGCTTTAATCTTTTTGAAAAATCAATGAATGCCTGCTCCATATTTTCTGCTGTGCCATAAATATCCAGGTGATCGGGATCCATGGAGCTGATGATGGCAACATCAGGACTCAATTTCAAAAAGCTTCTATCATATTCATCCGCCTCTACTACACATACATTACCAGGATTACTCCAGAAATTGGTATTGTAGTTTACCGCAATACCTCCCAAAAAGGCATTGCAGCCAAATTCACTGTGACGAAGGATATGCCCTACCATTGTGCTGGTGGTAGTTTTACCATGTGTGCCTGCTATACAAATATTAAATGAGTCATTGGTGATAGCGCCCAATACATCGCTTCTCTTTACGACCGTATAATTATTTTGTAGAAAATAATTATACTCTTGATGATCCTTTGGAACTGCTGGTGTATACACTACAATTTGTGCATGCTTATTAACCAGCTCAATATTATCGTGGTAATGAATATTGATTCCCTCGGCTGTTAGTAGCTTGGTTAAACCAGTTTCAGTTTTATCATAGCCGCTAACCACAACACCCATCGACTTAAAATATCTTGCCAGAGCGCTCATACCAATTCCCCCGATTCCCAAAAAGTAAACAGCAGGTACTTCCCCTTCAGCTACCTGGTGGGAGCTATTTAAAGCGGATAATATGTTGTTGTATGCGTTCATTTGGTCAATGGTCAATTGTGTCCCGATAGCTATCGGGAGGTCAATGGTGAAAACTTCTACCAGTATTTTTGTTGTTTATTTAATTTTAAAATATTTCTTAACTAATCGATTTCAGAATTTCATTTGCCACTATTTCATCTGCATTGGTGATGGCCAGTTTGCTGATATTTTCTATCAATCTTTCCTGCAGCGCTGCATCTTTCGACAAATTAATTACCAACGGAATCAGCTCACTTGATGCATCGCTGTCCTTTATCATCTTTGCTGCATTTTTACTTACCAATTTCTGTGCATTTACTGTTTGGTGATCTTCAGCCGCAAATGGAAATGGCACAAATACCGCCGGCTTTTTCATGACACACAATTCAGCTACCGACATTGCACCGCTTCTGCTGATAACGATATCTGCCGCCGCATACGCATATTCCATTTGTGTTATAAAGTCATTTACCCAAACATTTTTCCTGTCCGCCGCTATCAGTTTTCCTTTTTCTGCAAAAGGCTTTCCGGTTTGCCAGATTAACTGCAGATCATTTTTTTCAAACGCATCAATACCAGCCGCCAGTGCTTCATTGATATTTTTTGCACCCAGGCTTCCGCCGATTGCAAGAATGGTTTGCTTATAGGGATCTAGTCCAAAAAAACGAATGGCATCTTGCTTTGAAATGCTGCTTTGCGAAATACTTTTTCTTACAGGATTCCCCGAAATAATTATTTTTTCCGCCGGGAAAAACTGCTCCATTCCATCGATGGCTACAAAAATTTTTGTGGCCTTTCTGCCCAGCAGCATATTCGACTTACCTGCAAACGAATTGGCTTCATGAACAAAAGTTTTTATCCCCTTTAACTGTGCATATCGCAACACTGGAAAACTTGAATATCCTCCCACACCAACTACGGCAGTGGGCTTAAACAACTGGATGATTTTTCTTACCTGCAAAAAACTTTTTGCCAGCTTAAATGGCAAGGCAATATTTTTAATCAAAGAACTTCTGTTAAATCCTGCTATGTCTAAACCTTCAATCCGGTAACCCGACAATGGCACTTTCTCCATTTCCATTTTTCCTTTGGCTCCTACAAACAAAACTTCTGCCTGAGGTTGCACTTTTACAATGGCATTTGCAATGGCTATTGCAGGAAAAATATGACCTCCGGTTCCACCACCTGCAATGATGATACGAGGCCGAAGCGCTTCTCCGGCCCCCCTGCCCCCCGAAGGGGGGTACTTTGTAGCTTCTATAGTTTTTGATGCATTCACTAATTCTATTCGTGGCTTTACTTTTAATTGTTGGGCATTTGGTTTTACTATACTATCTGATCTTTCACTTTTCTTAAATTCAACTAGATATTCCTCATTAGTATGCAGTACAAGTGAGCCGATAGCTATCGGCTGAAACAACGATCTTAAATCAAGACTCAAAAGCTGGTTTAATAATCATTAGACCAACAAAATTAAAATCCTTTCCATTTAATTTTACTGACCAACCTAAGTTCCCCCTTCGGGGGTCAGGGGGCCGGGGCTTTCCTGTTGCTCCACATTTCTTGCTACGCTTAAAATAATACCGATGGATAAACAAGTGAAGAGGAAGCTACTTCCACCCATGCTTACCAGCGGTAACGTAACGCCTGTATTTGGAAATACGTTTACATTTACACCCATATTTGCAATGGCTTGTATTACCAACGTAAAACTGAGCGCCAATGCAAGAAACGCACCAAAAGCAAAAGGGCACTTGCGGTACAATCTTATACATCGGTATAAAAACAATAAATAGATAAACACAATAAATCCACCACCCAGCAATCCGTATTCTTCCAGGATAATTGCAAAAATAAAATCACTGTACGAGTGCGGTAAAAAGTTTCTTGCGTTGCTATTGCCTGGCCCTCTGCCAAACCATCCGCCACTTGCAATGGCAATTTTTGCCTGGTTAATCTGGTACGACTTTTCATTACCATCACCTTTGGTGCTATATACAAAAGTTTGAATCCTGCTAATCCATGTAGGTGCCCGACCACTTGAAAACAATGCTGGTAAATCTTTCGATTTGCCATCTTCTTTATCATAGTACTTTACTGCTACCAAAAAAAGTATTGCAATAGGAATTATTGCAATTGCGATGGTTGCTAAAATGTGCTTTGTGTTTACACGCCCGATGAACATTAGCATAAAACTGGTACCTGCCACCAATATTGCAGTAGATAAATTAGCAGGCGCAATCAGCAGACAAATAATTGCCACTGGCGTGATGATGGGTAAAAATCCCTTCTTAAAATCTTTTATCACCTGCTGCTTTCTGCTCAACTGCCGGCTCAGATACATGAACAACGCCAGCTTAGCCAAATCAGATGTTTGAAAAGTCATATTGATAACCGGTAGTTTGATCCAACGGCTGCCTTCATTCAACGTAGCTCCAAAAAAATAGGTGTAGATCAATAAGGGGATCGATATCAAAAACAAGATAAGCGCTACCCTGGAATAAATAGTATAATTGACCCGATGTGCAAAGTAAATAACGAGAACACCTAAAATGATAAAAGTAAATTGTTTGAACAGGTAACTCTCGGTACTCTTGCTGTATTTGTAGGCCAGTGAGCCCGTACTGCTGTAAACCACCAGCAAACTAATCAATGTCAAAATAATTACGATGGCCCAGATGACACGGTCGCCTTTGGTTTTATTTACCAGGTTTCCGCCCATGCCACCAGCCCCCATAAATGAGGTATTGAATGTAGGTTCGTCAGACTCGCTGGTGCCAAATAATTGTTTCAATATCGATCTAGTATCTGCCATTTTTTTCCCCGGCTTTAACGGAGCGTATGATATTTATTGATTAACTTTTTAATGGTTGTATCTAAAAAAAATTATTGAAAAGAGAATTATAAGTCTATTCTACAAATCCTTTACTGCTGCCTTAAATTGGTTTCCCCTGTCTTCGTAATTCTTAAACAAATCAAAACTTGCGCAGGCCGGACTCAGCAAAACAACGTCGCCTTTCTCTGCAATGCGAAATGCTGCCTGCACTGCTTCTACTGCGCTCGTAGTATCAACAATCAGGGAAACAACATCTCCAAGCGAATCATGAATCTTGGTGTTATCTTTACCAAGGCACACAATGGCTTTCACTTTCTCTTTCGACATATCATTTAATATCGCATAGTTGTTACCCTTATCTACACCGCCTAAAATTAAAATGGTAGGTTTTTCCATACTTTCCAAAGCAAACCATGTACTGTTAACATTGGTCGCCTTGCTATCGTTAATAAATTGCACACCCCTGATGGTAGCAACAGGTTCCATCCTGTGTTCCAGGCTTTCGAAAGTTTGAAGCGACTCCCTGATAATCAATTTTTTTATAGCCACTGCTGTTGATGCAAGACTTGCTGCCATGCTGTTATATTGATTGTGTTTTCCTTTGAGTGCAAAATCTTCAATGCTCATCTGCATATCTTCACCTTTCCATTTAAGGTACATTTGGGCGTTTGTCAGGTACGCACCCTGTGGCAATTCTTTACTCATGGTTATCGGGTATAAGTTTGATTTAATGGAATAGTTATTTATATGTTTGGTTGTTTCTTCGTCGTCTAAATTGTAAATAAATACATCGCCTTCCTGTTGATTCTCTACAATGCGAAACTTGCTGTTAATATAGTTTTGCATTTTATCGTAGCGGTCCAAATGATCGGGTGTAATGTTGGTTAATACTGCTACATCGGGGCGAAACGTTTTGATATCATCTAACTGAAATGAACTGATTTCGATGATGTACAAAGGTTTTGGATCAACCGCCACCTGTCTTGCAAATGAATAACCAATATTACCTACCATTGCACATTCTTTGCCGGCAGTTTTACAAATATGCCAGATTAAGGAAGTGGTAGTTGTTTTGCCATTACTACCTGTGATGGCAATAATTTTACTTTCGCCCTTGTACCTGTAGGCGAGCTCTATTTCACTGATAACCGGGATACCTTTTGCCCTGATTATTTTTACCAGTTCATTCTTTTCAGGAATACCCGGACTCTTCATCACTTCATCCGCATTCAATATTTTTTCTACCGTGTGTTGTGATTCTTCAAAATCAATCTGCCCTTCTATCAGTTCATTTTTATACACACCCTTTATCGGACTTCCATCACTTACGAATACATCATACCCCTGTTGCTTAGCCAGTAAAGCGGCACCCACTCCACTTTCCCCTGCACCCAATATGACGATTCGTTTCTTCATTTATTAATACCTGGTTTACTACACAAAGCACTAATAAAAATTTGCTTTGCAACAACATAGTATTTAACCAGCCATTCTTTGTATAATGGCCGGCTGTGATACTACACAGAATAAAATGGTTTTTCAACAGCATAGCATTCAACAGGTCATTCTTTTCAATGAGGGCTGTCTGTATTGCTACACACAATAAAAATGGTTTTTCAACAGCATAGAACTTAACGGGCATCGGTACTTTTTAATATCTTGTTCCTGCCCCCGTAAGACAGGAAAAAACTACCTCAATTTCAATGTTACAATGGCCATCACCACGCACAGTATTGTTATAATCCAAAACCGCACGGCTATCTTACTTTCATGGTAACCTAACTTCTGATAATGATGATGGAGTGGACTCATTAAAAATACCCGCCTTCCTTCACCATACTTTCGCTTGGTGTATTTAAACCACGAGACCTGTATCATTACACTCAATAATTCAACAAAAAACACGAGGCAAAATATTGGGATCAACAGTTCTTTACGAACTATGATTGCCAATGCTGCTATGATACCACCGAGTGCCAAACTTCCGGTATCGCCCATAAAAACCTGCGCCGGGTATGAGTTGTACCATAAAAAACCAATACAGGCTCCTACAAAAGCTGCAATAAAAATGGACAATTCACCCAGGTTAGGTATGTACATAATATTGAGGTATTCTGCAAACTTGATATTACCACTTGTATAGGCAAAAATGCCCAATGAAATACCAATGATGGCGCTAACTCCCGTTGCCAATCCATCCAATCCATCTGTAATATTTGCACCGTTACTTACTGCCGTTACTATAAATATTACAATAAGGATATACAGTATGTAGGTGTACTCACGCAAGCCTTCCGGTAATAATTTTGCATAATTGAACTCATGGTTTTTCACAAAAGGAATGGTAGTAATGGGTGATTTTACTTTTACAAACAGGTGCCTTTTACCATCAATATTTACCACATTGAAACTATCGCTCATTAATATTTCTCCCGGTTGCAATACGGATTCTTTCACTTGTGAAAAATCAGGATTGTACACTTCCCTTTGCACCACCACACTCTCCGTAAAATAGAGCGTTGCTCCAACAATGATACCGAGCACGACTTGTCCAAAAATTTTAAACCGCCCTGCTAAACCATCACTGTCACTTTTTTTATAATTGGCACCCTTTGCCTGCGCCAAACGTTTAGACCTTATTTTCAAATAATCATCTATAAAACCTATGACACCTAACCAAATGGTACACAATATCATCAGGCGGATATACACTTTATCAAGGTTCGCCAGTAATAAAGTGGGTATTAAAATCGCCAGCAAGATAATAATGCCACCCATTGTTGGGGTACCTTTTTTCTGTTGCTCACCGGCAAGTCCCAAATCCCTGACCGTTTCACCCAACTGCTTTTTTTGCAGAAAACGGATCAGCTTTTTGCCATACACAGTTGTAATAAATAAACTCAATATCATGGCGAGCATCACACGAAATGTAATGAATTGAAACAGTCCGCTTCCCGGAAATTTTGATGTTTTCCAGTGCTCCGTTAACCAATCAAATAAGTGATACAGCATATTAATGTTACAATTAGTAAATTCGAAAATTTGAAAATGCGAAAACCATTACAGAGGGCTTTACAACATCCAACATTTTAAAATTTATATTTTCTTTTTTACCTATCAGCATTCTGTTTCTAACAAACGTTCTTCATTTTCACATTTTCACATTTGAATATTTGCACATTTGCATTTATTTCTCCAGCAACTCAAACATTTCCCTCAACACTTCCTTATCGTCGAAATGATTTTTAACACCTTTAATTTCCTGGTATTTTTCATGTCCTTTTCCTGCTACTAAAATAATATCATCGCCTGCTGCCAAACTAACCGCTGTTTTAATGGCTTCTTTTCTGTCGGCGATGGTGATGTATTTTTTTCTTGCTACTACATTTACGCCTGCCTCCATTTCACGCAATATCTCTAATGGATCTTCACTGCGTGGATTATCGGCTGTAAAAATCACCCGATCGCTGTATTCACAAGCCACTTCTGCCATCACGGAACGCTTCGTCTTATCCCGGTCTCCACCACACCCTACTACTGTAATAATGCGTTCATGTCCCTTTCTTAATTTCTTGATGGTAGCCAACACATTCAGTAATGCATCCGGCGTATGAGCGTAATCAACAATTCCAATTATTCTATCTTTCGCACTCATCATAAAATCAAACCTTCCTTCTGCACCATCCAGACTGCTCAACAATTGAAGCACTGTATTTTTATCTTCTCCCAAACAAACAGCAGCGCCATATACTGCCAATAAATTATACGCATTGAACTCGCCGATCATTCTAAAATAAACTTCGGTTTCATTTACCATCATGTGCAAACCGGTAATACTATTATCAAGGATTTTACCCTTAAAGTCAGCCATCGTCTTGAGACTGTAGTAATACTTTTTTGCCACGGTATTCTGCAACATCACCATTCCACGTTTATCATCTGCATTGCTGATAGCAAAACCGGATGAAGGCAGCGTATCGAACCATGATTTTTTTACCCGGATGTACTCATCAAATGTTTTATGATAATCCAAATGATCGTGCGTTATGTTACTAAATAGCGCTCCAGCAAACTGTAATCCAGTAATGCGATGCTGGTGTATGGCATGACTACTGCATTCCATGAAAACATATTGACAACCAGCATCTGCCATTTGGCTGAGCAGCGCATTCACGCTCACTGCATCCGGCGTTGTATGAGTGGATGAAATAATTGCATCGCCCACCTGGTTTTGAACAGTACTGATTAAACCACATTTAAACCCAAGTGCCGAAAACAATTTCCACAATAAAGTAGCAATGGTGGTTTTTCCGTTTGTACCGGTTACGCCTACCAGTTTCATTTTCAAAGAAGGCTCCCCATAAAAATTATGACTTACATAGCCTGCAGCCACTGCACTATTTTCAACTTGTATCCAAACTATATTATCACTCGTTGCTGTAGGTAATGTTTCGCAGATAATCGATGTAGCTCCGTTTGCGATAGCAGTTTCTATAAACTGATGACCATCATTGGCGTTTCCCTTTAATGCGATGAAACAATTACCTGCCCTCACTTTACGGGAGTCGATTTGCAAATCCTTCACCTCAATACTGGTATTACCCTTTACTGATCTGATGCTAACTTTATATAGTATGTCTTTTAAAATCAATTTAATTGCAGTGCTACAGTTTGTCCTTTTTTAAATGTGGCACCGGATAATAATGACTGACTTAAAACCCTGCCTCTTCCTGTCGTTACAACTCTCAATCCTTTATTCTCTAACAAATAGATTGCATCTTTCAATCCCATTCCTATCACACTCGGTGTAATTAATTTAGCTGTAGTACTAGTAGCTGGATTATCTAACACTGCTGTATTATTTTGCATATTCATTGTTCTCCAATACCCACCGGCCGCAGAATCAACAAAGGGTACATTCAGCCAGTTGAAAATTGAATTCAATTCATTCTTCATGCCGTAATAATTGTATTGCAATGTATCCCGAAGCATAGGCTCTGTAAACTTTCGGGTACTTAAAAAACGTGCATAAATTTTATCACTAATCTCTTTAAATACGGTGCCGGAAACATCCGCACCATAAATCATTTTCGACTCATTACTATTCTGAATTACTACCGCCATTGTGTACTTTGGCTGGTTAGCCGGAAAATAACCAATGAAAGAAGCCTGGTATATTTTGTTGCCTTTATTATATCCTCTGTTATCCAAAGCACTAACGGCTGTTCCAGTTTTTCCTGCAATGGCATAAGTAGAATCAAAAAGGATTTTATGACCAGTTCCATGCAAACTATCCACTACAGCAGCTAGGCATTCCTTCAACTGGTCGAGTGTTTCATCGCTACATATTTTGTCTACCAACACCACCGGCTCAATTTGCTTTACATCTACCCCAAATTCCGTTATTGCATTTACCAGGTAAGGCTTCATCATGGTACCATTGTTTGCCACTGCATTGTACAACATCAGCATGTGCAAAGGCGTTACCAGTTCCTCATAACCATGCGCCATGTATGGAATGGTTGTTTTGGCCCAACTTCGATTGGTTGGCTTTTTAATGGTTGGTTTACCGGAAGATGCGGTTATATCAATACCTGTTATGGTATCCAAACGGAGGTTGTGTAAATGATTAACAAATTTAGAAGGCTGGTTGTGATAATATTGATCGGCGAGTTTTGCAAACGCCACATTACTACTTGTATAAAAAGCCTCTTTAACAGTGATGGCACCGGCTCCCATATGGGCATCCTTAATGCGTAGGCCATAAAATAATTTTGCACCGCCTTCACAATCCACGATGCTGTTTTTAGTTACATATTTATCTTCCAATAAACCGATAAGGGTTGCCAGTTTGAAGATGGATCCGGGCTCGGTCGTTTTACCAAATCCATAATTTAAATCTTCTGAAAACGAACCATCTATCTGTTTACCCAAATTGGCAATGGCTTTGATTTTACCAGTGGCCGTTTCCATTAAAATTACTGTGCCATGTGTAGAATTATTACCGATCAACATTTTCATCAGCGCACTTTCGGCTACATCCTGCATGTAGGTATCCAATGTTGTTATGATGTCCTTACCATTTTCAGGCTCCACTTCCGCACCTTCTACGGGCATATATGCACCTGCGATGTAACGCATCAACCGCTGGCCCGACCTGCCCCTTAACAAACTGTCATAACTCTGCTCCAGCCCGACATTTAGGTTTGCATTATCCCTCGATAAACCAATGGTTCTGTTAGCCATTAACACATAAGGATTGATGCGCTTATCCCTTAGGTCAATGATAAATCCACTTTTATTTCTGCCTTGTCTTACCAGAGGAAAATCTCGTAGCCGGGCATATTCTACAAAAGAAATTTTCTTTTTGAGTGAATAATACCGGTCTCTGTTTTTGTAGGCAAGCTGTAGTTCCTTTTTGTATTCCATTTTGGTTTTATCCCCAAAAAGATTGGCAAGACTGATACTCAGCGAATCTACATTGTCTTTAAAACGTTTACCATTTTTCGCCCTTAATCCGTCTGCGCCAAAATCAACATACACATCAAAAATGGGAATGGACGTGCTTAGCATATTGCCATCTTCGCTAAAAATTGTTCCCCGTTCTGCACCAAGTGGCACATATTTTAAATGCAAACTATCGCCCATGCTTTGCCAATAAGCACCTTCCACCTGTTGAATATAAATAGCTCTGCCCAACACCAGTGCTCCCAGTGCTATTATCCCTATAAAACAGAGATAAACACGCCACAATATGTCTTTTTTTATATCCAAAGTATTGTTCAATTGCATCCCGGCGATGCTATTTTTAAATCACAATTAATTAAGTTTGATATTGAAAGACTTTTTTAGCTCATCTCATTTGTTGTCTAAAGTTGCAGGTGTTAATGAAACAGGTGCGATAGTCAACTCTTTTAATCCCAATGGCTCCACTACTTTTACCAGTTCGCTTGCTTTACTTCTAAAAATCACTTCACTCTTGATCGTCTTGTACTCGTATTCCAACTCTTTAATGTGCTTTTCTGTCGCACTTATCTTTCTTGTCAGCTTATCCGAATTATGTCCATTGTAGATGTACAATACCGCCAATACTGCTAGAAATAAAAAAAATGGAATATTCTGTACCACCCATTTATGACTAAGCATTTTCTTCCAGTCAAACTTTTGAGGCAATGGTTGCTCGTGTTGTATATATTTATCTTCCAACATTATTTTCAAAATTTGTTTGTCAGGTTCGCCCGACACGCTTGCTATTTTTTTTCTGCCACCCTCAACTTTGCACTGCGGGATCGTTTGTTTTGTTTTGTTTCTTTTGCCCCCGGCAATATTGGCTTTTTGGTGATGATAATAAACGGATTCTCCGGTTTTACGCCATACACTTCATCTACTTCTTCTTCGGAAAAACTGCCTGCTCTAAAAAAATTTTTTACAATTCTGTCTTCCAGCGAATGGAAGGTGATAATGGCTACACGCCCGCCCGGTTTTAGCAATGCCGGTGTTTGTTGTAACAGTTCCTTCAATGCACCCAACTCATCGTTTACTTCTATGCGCAATGCCTGAAAAACCTGCGCAAAGTATTTTTGCGGTATACCTTTAACAGCAGATTGTACCGCTTGCTTAAAATGAATGATCGTTTTTATCGGCATCAGCGCTCTTTGCTGAACAATGGTTTTGGCCAGGGTTTTTGAATTGGTCACTTCCCCATATTGTTCAAGCAATTTGTGTAATTGTATTTCGGTAAAATTTTTCAGAATATCAGCAGCAGTAATTTTTTGCCGCTGGTCCATCCGCATATCCAGCGCCGCATCAAAGCGAGTAGAAAATCCCCTGGCTGCCTCATCAAACTGGTGACTCGATACGCCTAAATCTGCGAGAACACCATCCACTTTTGTTATTTTATACAGCCTTAAAAAACGCTGTAAATGCCGAAAATTTTGAGGTATAAAAATTACTCGTTTGTCTTCAGGCAGGTTGTTACGGGCATCTTCATCCTGGTCAAAAGCAACCAGAGTGCCGTTTTCATTTAAGTGTTGAAGTATAGCACTGCTATGTCCACCGCCACCAAAGGTGCAATCCACATAAATACCATCCGGCTTAATGTTCAACCCATCGATTGCTTCCTGCAGCAATACCGGGGTATGATAGCTTTCTGGTTGATCTGTTGATGGATTGATGTGTAATTTGCTTTCGTTATGAGGCTTACTTTTCAACATGTCAACTTTTCAACTTTTCGTTATTTTTATTCATTACTTCATTTGCCAGTTCACTGTAGGATTCCGGTGAAAAGGATTCAAAGAACTTGTTGTATTTTGTTTTATCCCAGATTTCAATTTTATCAACCGCAGACACCAACACCACGTCTTTTTCCAACCCTGCATATTCCATCAATGCTTTTGGAATCAATAACCTGCCGGCAGAGTCCAGCTCAATATTGGTAGCCCCGTTTAAAAAGTAGCGCCGAAATTGCCTTACTTTAGGATCAAATTCATTCAACTTGCTCACTTCCGAAAAAATAGGCTCCCAAACCTGCATTGGGTACAATGTCAAACATGTTTCAATCCCCCTATTTATCACAAACTGTCCTACACTTTCTTCCCCCAACTGTTTCTTAAAACCAGCAGGCAGAAGGAAGCGTCCCTTAGCATCCATCGTAACCTCATATTCGCCAAGAAAACCGATCATTTACAGGGATTTATACAATTTGAAATAAATATTACCACAAAATAACACTTTTTCCCACTTTCACGACAATTATAGTGGAAAGATTTTTATCCACAGCAGTTTTAACTATACCTATTGCAACTTTTAGCTATTTAAATCAGACTTTATCAATGAATAACCTGTTAATTCAGGTGTATAACCTGTGCATTACTGGCGCTGGTATGAAATGAAAGTTGAATGTTGAGTATTTAACAATTTACCACCCGATAGATTTTGTCACAAAAAAACTATCCGTTATAAACAATGGGCTTAATAAAAACTTTCGGGCAGGCATAAAAAAAGCTCCGGAGTGGAGCCATAGTTTGAAGCGAAAAATGATGATTTCTATTAAGTTTTGGTTAAGGGGAAAGTGAGTAAGAAGGTAGTTCCTTTACCAGGAACGCTCTCCGCTTTTACGGTACCCTGATGCGCTTCTACCATTGTTTTTACGTAACTCAATCCCAATCCAAAACCTTTTACATTGTGAAGGTTTCCGGTATGCGCACGATAAAATTTTTCGAAAATGCGGCTAACTGTTTCTTTATTCATGCCGATCCCGTTGTCTTCAATTTTTATTTTTAACTGCGTACCTGCGGTGTAGGTACTTAGTTTTATCAGCAGATTTTCTTTCGAATATTTTACCGCATTATCCAGCAGGTTACTGATCAGGTTGGTAAAATGTACATCATCGGCTAAAATCAGATCTTTAGCTGCATCCAGATTTACTACCAATTTACCCTTCACCTGCTCCACCTGCAAATGAATATTATTCAAAGCGCTGGTAATTAAGTCGTGGGCATATAATTTTTTTAAATTCAGTTGAACTTCCTGCCGGTCAAGTAAAGCTGCCTGCAGGATGGTTTCTACCTGCTTATTCATGCGCTTGTTTTCCTCTTTGATGATGCCCGTAAAATAGTCCATCTTCTCCCGGTTATTGATCACCTTTTCATTTTTTAAAGCATCCACAGCAAGCGAAATCGTTGCCAGTGGTGTTTTAAATTCGTGTGTCATATTGTTGATGAAATCTGATTTTATTTCACTTAGTTTCTTTTGTTTTAACAATGCCCTGATCGTAAGAAAGAAGGCGGTAACAATAATGATGGTGAATAAAGTTGCCCCAACGATAAACCAGGTCATTGACCTCCAGATTAGCTTTTTTGCATGCGGCACTGTAATCATCAAAACCTCCTGTGGAGATATCCCTTCAGATAAACTACCGCCAGGAGATTCCAATTCAATCACATGCATCCGGTTATTGGCAGAGTCGACGTAGAGCCGGTAAAAATTATCAGACTGAATTTCTTCTCCTACCAGCGATAGGGGAAAAATTGCAAATTCAAAAGGTATTTTATGGAGACTTTGTTTGTCAAATGCCTTTTTAATGATGGCTCTTATTTCATCGATAGAATACTTTTGGGTGATGGTAGGTTTAAAAATTTCCAACTGCAATTTTTCACTTGGAAATAACATCTGGTTCTTTTTAATCATGGGCATTAAATTCCCTTTTTCTTCCATCAGATCGTTTGCAGCCTGATTGGTAGCCATGCTTACATGCTCATAAAATTTTTGCTCCTCCGACTCAAGAGAGCCTTTGATCCACAAGTATTGAAAAAAAATAATCCCAAGCAGGGATAGCAAAACAAGGACAGTAATAATGGGGAAAATTCGCTTCATTCTGATAAAAGTAAATCAATTATAACCGCTAAAGTACTGTAAAGACCCGAAACAATAAATTTAACGAAGCTTTCAAAATAAAAAGTCTGCCGAAAATTAGCAGTTCAAAGAATATTCGATTATTTTAGTTTTATGATTTCTCCATCAATTGGTACATTATTAATTGCAGACCCATTTTTAAAGGACCCTCATTTTATGCGAACGGTTGTATTTATTTGCGAACACCAGGCGGAAGGGAGTTTTGGTTTTGTATTAAATAAAGTATACGAGCAAACATTGAATGACTTAATTATTAGTATTGAAGGTTTTCCGATTCCGGTTTATTATGGGGGACCAGTACAGGTAGACACGATTCATTTTTTGCACCAATTTCCCGAACTGATACCCGGCGGGCTGGAAGTTTTACCGGGTGTATATTGGGGTGGAGATTTTGAAATGGTGTCGCAATTGTTGAAAAACCGTAAAATTGACTTAACCAAAATTCGCTTTTTTTTGGGCTACAGTGGTTGGAGCGAAGGACAATTAGAAGACGAATTGAAAGAAAAGACCTGGTTGACTGTATCTGCCACCCGAAGACTCGTTTTTCATCCTCACCCCGAGGAAATATGGAAAGATAGCTTAAAACATTTAGGCGGCGACTACGAAATGATGATCAACTTTCCAATCGATCCACAATTAAATTAACTGCGGTCTGTGGTGTATTTACAGAAAAATAATATCCATAACTCCCGTTGTTAAAACTGTGCCGTTACTTTTTACCATCACGTCACCCCTTACCAGTGCTCATTTCTATCACCGGAGATAAAATCTTTTATTCAATTTTTCTTCCCATGCATTCATATTTAATTATCTTGAACAAATGTTATACGCATTTGTGAAATTTATTGCAAAGGGAGCGATTCAATTATATTGCCGAAATTTACGAATCAATCAACCAGAGTTGTTAAAGCATGATGGGCCACTAATGCTGGCCTGCAACCACCCCAATTCTTTTCTGGATGCCATTGTTTTATGCACTATTTTTAAAAGACCCGTTTATTCACTTGCACGGGGAGACGCTTTTAAAGGCAAGCTGATTTCTAAAATTTTGTTTTCTTTGAAGTTATTACCGGTTTACCGGATCAGCGAAGGGGTTGAAAACCTGGAAGACAACTATAAAACGTTTGAACATTGTAAAGAAATTTTCAAAAAAAATGGCATTGTACTAATTTTTAGTGAGGGTTTTTGTATCAACGAGTGGCACCTACGCCCATTAAAAAAGGGAACTGCACGACTGGCCTTTAGCAGTTGGGCAGATGGCATTCCGTTAAAGGTATTACCGGTAGGAATAAATTACAGTTCCTTTAAAAACTTTGGTAAAAATATACAGCTATTTTTTGGTGAATTTATAACCATCGAGGATATGAGCCGGGAGGATGGTGCAGGTAAAGCGATCCAAACCTTTAACTCGAATCTTCAGAAACAGTTGGCACCGTTTGTGTTTGAAATTGAAGAGTCAGATAAAAAAAAACTATCGGGGATTTTTTATATCAAACAGTCTTCGCTGAAAAGAGGTCTACTCGTTTTTCCTTCCATCATTGGGTGGGTATTACATGCGCCCCTCTATTATCCGGTAAAAACTTTTGTTACCAATAAAACAATAGATACCGATCATTTTGATTCAGTAGTAGTAGCTATTTTATTACTGTCTTATCCCTTATACGTTTTCCTGATTACACTGATCGTGCTGCTTATTAGCAGTTCATGGTATACCTCATTCTTGCTGGTTGTTTTTCCTTTTACGGCGTGGGCGCACCTGCAATTAAAAAAACAACTGTAGTATTCGATTAAGCATGAAGCGACTCAAAATGATAGCTCAAATTTTAGGCACTAATTACACGAATTTACTCAAAGTGATGACACGAATTTTAGGCACTAATTACACGAATTAACTCAAAGTGATAACACGAATTTTAGGCACTAATTACACGAATTAACTCAAAGTGATAGCACGAATTTCAGGCACTTAAAAAAGGTTGGCAACCCGCTATTGAGCTGCGAAAACTTTAAATACGCCCAGCTTGCCAGTTGCTTATTTTTGTAAAGTATCTTTGATTACGAAGTCTTCATGTACCAATAGTATGAGTGTTTAAATTGTAAATTATATTTAATACTCACTAGTAATTAAAATGTAAACCCAACAATTGTATGGCAAAAAAATTAAGATATACAGGTGTTGTTGTAAAAGTATACCATGGTTATGGGCATACCAATAATCTGGTAGTTTATGGCCATGTTTTAAAAGGGAAAAATTCTCATCAACGCAATTATACCGGCAACGTTCTAATCAATTTTATTAATCTTATCAGGTTATTCTTTATTACACCGATACCTGATGCAAGGGTAATGCTTCAATGGCAAAGCCAGTGCTTTTACAGCAATACCGACAGTGATGGTTTTTTTAAATTTGAATTTCAATCTGATAGCCCGGTTATGGCAGGATGGCATACTGTGAAAGTATATTTACTAAATACCGGTGAGCAAATTACTGCCACAGGCGAAGGGAAAATTTTTGTGCCACATAGCACGCAGTATGGTTTTATATCCGACATTGATGATACGGTACTTGTCTCCCACTCTGCTACTACTGGAAAAAAGCTTTGGGCAATGTTAACCAAAAACCCACGCAGCAGAAAAACATTTGCAGATGTTGTAAACTACTATCAATCACTAAGTAACGCTCATACGGAAACTACTTTACCCAACCCTTTTTTTTATGTGTCCAGCAGCGAATGGAATCTGTATGATTACCTGAATGAATTTTTTAAATTCAATCAACTTCCTAAAGGAGCTTTTCTTTTAAACGAAATAAAAAAATGGTACCAGTTACTTAAAACCGGCAAAACGAAGCACCAGGGAAAATTAACTAGAGTAGTAAGAGTGCTTAAAGCATTTCCTGCACAACAGTTTGTGTTACTGGGCGACAATTCGCAAAGTGACCCAGACATTTACAGGTTGATAGCCGACAAGTATCCCAATCAAATACTGGCTATCTATATACGCAACATTAGCAAACAAAAAGAAACTTTCACAAAACAGGTATTAGCGTCTATCAGCAACAAATCTATTTATACTTGCCTTTATACGCACACCAGCGAAGCCATCATACATTCCAAATCTATTGGGCTTATTATTTAACTGATAAGCTGGTAAGCAACTTACAGTTTTATAAGATCAAACAAACAACAAACCATATAATAAAATCACAGAGTAAACTGCATCGTGCAAGTATCCTTACTATTGAACCGTCTGCACCACTTAACAAATTCTATCCAAAAAACAGCAATGAAACCAATGGCGGTATAAGCACAGTTGGCAAAAATCAATTATTTGAAAAAGAAAAAATTAGTGATTGCGTTACAAAAACAGCAAAGGCGTTATTGCAAGTGCAATCCCAATAATTAAAGGAATCAGGCTATTCTTATAAATATCAATGAACATCCACCTATCTGACAATACATTCAAAGCACTGAATTTTGCAACGTAGGGATGCTATTGATCTGTGCTATATATTTGACACTTCAGGGTTGCGGATGTCTGCTTCGGGCGAAGGAGGCGAGATACAAAATATCTCTTTCACAATTGGTAAAAAAAGATTTTTCAGGAGCGCCGGCTTTACTATCGGTTCTTACAAAATTACTTTTGTAAACTAACAGGTAGCTTGTTGGGCCGCAATGATGATAGTACCTGTGTCAACTCCTACAAATGGGCTTCGTTTCATAAATGTCATTTTGTTGGTTTAACTTATTCAGGTTTTGAAATAATATATTCAACTCATTCACACGGCTAATCATCTCAGGAAAACGCATCTCCGATTTTATTCATTAAAGTAGATACCGGCCCTTCCATTTTATTGGTGTTGTCATCGATGGTTTTGTGATTAAATAATTCTCCAGTTTTTAATCCAGATGGTAAAAAAAGTAATATTTTATGCCTTTCGCTACTCAATAAATCCTCCAACCCTTTTTCTTTTTGTAATAATGCTGCGTAATCGCTTTGTTGAATAACCTGCAGATACCCATTAGCGACCTCTTCTAATTTTGCATTTATGTAATTGTCATCTTTTTTAGTAAATTCTGTTATGTGATTTAAAACTGCTACTCTATCAATAAACATTTTATACAATAACTCCTTTGTGGTCTTTTGCTCTTTTATTACTAAAGCATTTTCCTCGGTTCGGGTAGCTTCAAACAAGCCTGTTAAAAAAACTACCAATACCGATTGGCAAACTATGTCATATAAATTTTCATCTTCAGGCCGACCTGTTGTCGGGTCTATCTTCTGTAATGCCGGATATTTTAAAAACTCTTGTAAATCCTGGGAAAGGTTCATGTTGTTAATTTTTAGATATTTTAAAAAAAGTTGCTATTTTAATTATCCTTTACTGGTAAATCCTTTTTTAATCATTTACATTTATACAGTCCTTATTACTATCTGCGTGATTTTCTTTAATCCATCCCGGCAGTGGTTGAAGCCAGCCAGATGGTATTCTGCCTTTTATTGGGGTGGTTTCATCTTTAAACAATGCCGCTTGCAGTAAAATATTTAATTTTTCAACCACCACAACTTTATCGGATTCGCTAACTGCGTGCAATTTTTGTTGATGTCCATCACGAAAAATAATATCCGCTATTAAAATTAAAAAGTTGATCTTTTTGATACTTAAAATCACTTTTTAATTCCAAATTTTTTTTCAATAAAAAAACACAATTTCCTGCTAAGCAAAGATGGTTAATGCACATGCATCTACTGTTATACAGTTATTGAAATATGTTGCATCATTCACACATTCAGGATGTATAAAGCGATCATTGGGAATATTGCTGCAGAATTTGTAAGAGTTGATTTGACGGCACAACGCCAGACTGCCGCCACTTTATCACACCATTTTTAAAGAGGATAAGGGTGGGTGCTCCCAATATCTGATAGGCGGATGCTGTCTGCGGACTTGTATCAACATCTAATTTTATAATGATTAGCTTATCACCGGTTTTCCTCTTGAGCTCTTCTAAAATTGGTTTCATTGTTTTGCAGATTCCGCACCATTCTGTAAAAAATCTACCAGCGTTGGGGTATCGCTTTTTATCATTTCTGAAAATTTATTTGCCATAATTTATTTATTCCCTTTTTCTTTTTTTTTGAACACTCTTCATAGTAAAAAAATTATGCTGAAGTGCTTCCAACGTTTTCATCTAATTTTTGACTGCTTGTTTGCAGGTCTTTCAATGGGTATATTATGGAGGATGCTGCTGATGGATCATTCAATAATACACCTGCGATATTACCTTTTTGATTTAGTCGTTCACTGACTGTTTCTAAATTTGCAGCAAACGCAGTGACTGCATCTGCCGACTTTTCCAATTGCTATAACGTCCAGTCAATATTTACGTAAAACATGGTATCGGCAAACAGATCATTAACTGAATTGCCGGGCTTGTATATTTTATTTGAAAAACTTTCAAGACTGGCGGAAACGGTTTTACTGGCTGAAGAAAGCGTTTTAAGATTTGATACCTAGCCTGTAAATTTTTAACAGTACTTTCCTGTTTATTCGCCACAGCGGGATCATTTAACAAATTATGCAATACACCTTTTCCACTGTCAATTTTTTCCTGATACTTTTAAAATGCATTGTTATTTCCAACCGGTTTTTATCATTATCCTGTAAAACTGCCAGCATATCCTTTGTACTTAATGTAGTTGTTACATGCTGTAAATCGTTTGTTACCATATGAGGTAAAGTAGACGCTCCACCATAAATAACGACGATCCTAAGATTTTGTAATTAAAAAAACAATCCAGACAGATCAAATAGGTATCTTGATGGACCATGCAAGTACCCACCTGATGGCACTTACACGTGGCCCTTGAAAACAAAAATAATTGAATCAACATTTACGCATTAGGAAAAAGAACTAACGCTGCACAAAGGCCAAAAAGCCATGAACGATAAAGAAGCACCTGAACAGTTGGCTTAATATAAAGCAGTTTCCGCAGAAACTAAACAGTCTGATGAAGCGTTGTTATTCGGCCCTAAAGATGCACGAGTTTAATAATTTAAATGTATTAAAGGCAGATCATCATTTTGATAAAATTAACATAGAAACCAGGCAGACTGATAAGATGACAGAAAATCAGCAACATGCTTTTGTAAAAGAATATTTTTTCAAGCATGAACACAACTAATAGAAAAGAAAATGCTCTTTTAAATGATAGCCATTTATCAATATCCCCATTGCTTCATCACCGCAAAATCTTCTTTTGCACAATCAACTGGCGGCATACCCTGGTAGGACTCTTGCTCTACAATAAAATGTTTGGTACCGCCTGCTTTTTTACCCAAATCAATTACTTCTTTCACCGGTATTATTCCCTTACCCAAAATGGTACTTTCATATTGGCCGCCCATTTCACCTCCTGTAGCTGTTTTTATTTCATCCTTTACATGCATCAATTCGAAGCGACCCGGATACTGTTTTAAAATATCAACCGCAACACCACCTGCATGATACATATTACCAATATCCAATTGCTGCGCTACCAATAAAGGATCGGTGTTTTGTAGAATAATATCGAATAATTTAACGCCATTTAGCTTTTCGCTAAACTCGAAATCGTGATTGTGATAGCCGAATTTCATTCCGGATTTTTTACATAAGGCTCCGCTTTTATTGAACATCTCCATAAAGCGTTTCAGGTCATCTGCATCCCGGCGGGATGTTGCATCCATCGATGGGCTGATCACAAATTGCTGACCGGCAATAGCGGCATCTTCTACCGTATACTTCCAGGCATCCGTAAAATCTTTGGCAGTTGCATCCCAATGATATTTATTCATTACCGTATGGCCACTTAACATTTTCATACCCAAGCCTTCCAATATTTTTTTAAACTCAACAGCACCGTAGCCATAAAATTTACGATCTACATAATTGGCATGCTCTACATACGTATAACCGATTGCAGCCAATTTTTGCAAGGTCCCCAATGGGTCCAGCTTCATGTCATCCCTTAAAGAATACAATTGAATGCCCATTACAATTTTCTGCTTGTTTACTGCAAATAGCTGATCTGGAAAAAAGGCTGCACCAACCATGGCAAGTGAACCTGCTGTTATAAATGATCTTCTTGAACTTTTCATATGAAGCGTTAAAATAGTTTATAAATAAAGTAAAACAAATTTACTGGATGAATTCAAATAGCGTATTAGTTATTAGTCAATTGCAAACCAGGTTTAACTTTCCGGTTCAATGGTTTCATTTACAGCTATGCCAAAGTTCTTGCTGAATTGATGCACTTTTTTGAAAATAATTTCATCATCAAATAGTTTATCAATGGTATTGTTGAATTGTCTTTGATTTTGAGGGATAAAGTTAGTTGTTTGCCCGCTCATTTAAGATATTCAAATACCCGGAATAAATTATTCATAATTTGGTAAAATATTTAACCGGAAGATCAACATGAGGACGATATTTTTTACAATTTTGTTCAGCTTTTTTGTTTAGCTTTTTGTTTAACTTTTTTTATGGTCAAAGGCTTGCGCAGATTACATTAAGCAGCAGTGGCAATGCAGACATCATCACATTTAAAACCGATGATGCCATCTATATAAGTTTATAAGCTTTTTGAAGGCAGCTTGCCGGGCAGCCAGATAGATTTTGTTCTTCATAGCATAATGGTTTGTTCCTGGTCTTAGTGTAAGCCATTCAAGTTATACATAAGCCACGATAGATAGTATAGAGTGATTTGTTTGCGTGTTGATGTTTTTGGTGGGTGATTTAGCCAACCCCGTATTGGTTCTAATGGACTTACGGTATTCTTCTATGCCCCATCGTTTTTTGTAGATTGTAGTAATTTGTTCATACGATAAATTTAAATTACTGCACGCCAGGTACAACTCGCCTGTGTCATCCTCGCTTTTGAAGGCTTGATTTATAAGCAACAGTGGAAAATCAAGTTCTTCGGGCCAAACCTCCAAGATCTGCTGTCCCGGCTGTAACGATTCAATATTTATGTATAACTTATTTTCAATTGCTATCCACAATTCGGTGCAAAGAGGCGTAGCCTCGGTTAAAACGAATACCTGGTATAAATGGCAGCAAAGCATTATTGTAACAGCGGGTTTCAACCCGTTGATAAACTAAGAGATAGTATATTGAGAACCTTAGGTTGGGCACACATAGAGAGAGCCGCAACAAGTAACTAAACCTTATGATTTTACTAAATAGATTACCAGATGTGCCGAGCCTAAAGCTCAATTTCATTTACGGAGGCATTTTTTGTTCCATCGGAACAATATGTGGGTAGCAAATTCAGATCAATTGAACAGGCGTTCCGTAGGAACGCAATACTTTATCAAGAATAGATGTCCGTTATTTTTTGATAAAATCTGCACTCGCTGCTGCGTATATCCCGGATACGGGCAAGCTGTTCTTCAAAATAGTCTTTACCGAAAATGTTGTTCGGGTTTTTCAAGCACTCATCATCCATCGTAAAACCTTTGATAACGTATTCCTTCAGCCGTTCTGTGGCTTTGGATAAGGTTAGAAATAAAACCTATGTAAATTTTATGGTGTTTAGCGGAATAGAGTATGTAGACGGTAAAGTTCATTGGCAATTAAAAAAGCCCCTGGTTAAAGGGGCCTCGTATCGGGAATGGTTGTAACCTCGAACCTTATTGTGCAAGATTTGGAGGAAATTAGCAACTTATGATGACTTATGATTACATGGAGCTACATGGAAAAGTTAGAGTTGAATACTTTATAGATTTACAAAGTGTAAGGGTCAATAACTTTTAATCCTTTAATATTTTGAAAATCGGAAGCATTGTGTGAAACAATGCTCAGATTGTAAACTAAAGCAGTAGCAGCAATAATGGCATCGGGCAATTTAATATTGCTAATTCTTCGCAAACTGATACAAGTATCAATTATTTCTTTATTTACTTCTATAACATTTGCCAAAGCTATAAAATCTTCGGAACCCTTAGTTGTGTCTTTGTACCCTAAAAATTCAATATACGTTATAAATCAAACGGTAAAATCTTCATTTATTATTTTCAGCTAGAAACACCAGTCCATTCTCTGGGAGTTTTTTCATTTGCGCATCAATGATAGTATTGGTATCTATTAAGAACCTCTTTCCCATTCATTGCGGCTTTTAGTAATGTGGGCTTGCATTTTCTCACCATCTTCTTTAGTGAGCGTGCCAAAAAAGTCGGACGGTTTTGATTTTTGAGAATTAGTTGTTTTTACTTCTATCATCAAATTGATATCTTGGTGTTTTCGAGTAATTTTTTCCCAATCACTTATTGAAATTACAACTGCCGTAGTTGTACCATTATTATCTTTTAAATATTGTAAGGTCATAAAAAAAATTATTTGAAATAGGACTTTAAGTTAAAGATTTAAAATTTATTTTAAAGTCTTCGATTTTTCATTTTCCCGTTAAAGTTAGGCATTAGCGTAATTATATATTAATTCCTTTAAAAGCAACATAAAGTTTTTGGTCGGTTTTTGGAAGTATATGTATGCAAAAGGCTGCGTATTTCTACACAGCCTTTTGCAAAAAAGTACATTTTTGTATACAAGTATCGGGGAGCAGACTTCAACTGCCGTCCGCTAGCCAGCGGATATGAATTCATGCTCGTTCAATTCTGTTGCTATCTTATTCCAAATCCAGCTTCTGCCATTGGCTGATTTCAATTGCTTTTCTCTTTTCATTGCTGCTGACTTTTCTTCAACAGGCTCCGTATAAATTACTGTCCATGGATGGAATTTACAGGTGTAAGGGTCTTTACCCAAATGATTGTGCTAATAAAATCTTTGGATAAGTTTAGAGGTATAGCCTATGTAAATTTTATGGTGCCTACAAGCTATAGTAGGTAGACTGTGAATGGCATAGAAATTAAAAGGCGTGTATCTTAAAAGTAAATTTGCGGTAGTTGGAGTTTCATAAAAATAAAAAAGAGGCTGCTCAAACTTTTGAGACAGCCTCTAGTATCGGGGAGCAGACTTGAACTGCCGACCTTCGGGTTATGAATCCGATGCTCTAACCAGCTGAGCTACCCCGACATAATTATTACCCTTTACTTCCTTCAGATTTCAACCGCTACCAGCCGAATATTTTATCCTTTAATTTCCAGCAGACTTCAACTGCCATAAATTACACTGCGAGTATGAATCCGATGCTCAAACCAACTGAGCTACCTCACCATTTCGGGGTGCAAATATAGGAGATTTTCGTAAAACCCTATTTCCTAATTGTTTAAAAGTTCTTTTATTCTTTCGGAAACCTTGCTGGCATTGGGTAACATGGCTTGCTCCAATCCAATATTCATTGGTACTGCGGGCAAATTCAAGGCGCCCATAACTTCTACGGCAGCATCCAGTTGTTTAAAGCAGGCTTTTGAAATACGACCTGCGATCGCCTCGGCAAAGGAATTGTTTTGTTGTTCTTCAGTTAATACCAGGCATTTGCCATGTTGCTTTACCGTGGCAAACACCAGTGCTTCATCCAGCGGAAATAAGGTTCTCAAGTCGATAATTTCAATTTGCCCGGGATAATTGGCAGCAGCAGCTTTTGCCCAGTAGACACCCATGCCGTAAGTGATGATGCAACAGCTTTCGCCATCTGCCAAGGCGGTTTCACTGGCTTGCTGCACACTCAGCCCTTTTCCCAATGGCACTATGTAATCCTTTGACGGCTCTACCCTTTTGGCATCGTCTGTTCCGGGTACTTTGCTCCAATACAGTCCTTTGTGCTCCAGCATAACTACCGGATTGGGATCCAGAAAGGCGGCTTTTAACAGTCCCTTCATATCTGCCGCATTGGAAGGATAAACTATTTTAATTCCTTTTACTGACAACAAGGTACTTTCTACACTACCGCTATGGTAAGGACCGCCACCACCATAAGCACCTACCGGTACACGGATAACTGTTTGTATCGGAAATTTGCCGCAACTGAGGTAGCAGCTTTTGGATATCTCCGTTACTAGTTGGTTAAAACCAGGGTAGATATAATCGGCAAACTGCACCTCCACAATTGGTTTGATGCCCACTGCACACATCCCTGCCGTGGAACCGATGATATACGCTTCCTGGATGGCCGTGTTAAAAACCCGATGGGTACCAAACTGTTCGCCGAGCGTAGCCGTTTCCCTGAACACACCGCCTAGCCGGAGTCCTACATCTTCGCCATATAAGACAGATTCGGGATAGGCTTCCATTATTTCACGAATGGCAAACAGGGCAGCATCTACCATCATTATTTTTTCTTTTCCAGCGGGGCTTCTTTCACCTTGTTCCAACATGACCATTGTAGGCACAAATACATGCTGCTCCACCGTTGCAGGATCTGGCTCTGGCGCTGCAACCGCTGCCGCAAACTGTTTGGCAACCGAAAAAACTGCTTCTTTTTCAATGTCCTGCAACTGGCTTTCCGCTATTCCATTATGGATTAACCGGCTTTTGAGTATAGGGCCGGGGTCGTCTATTGCATGCTTTAGCAGATCTTCTTCCGATCTGTAAAATTCCTTTCTTACACCACTGGTATGGTGCCCCAGCAACGGCACTTTCGCATGCACGAGGTAGGGGCTGCGGGTAAGCCGCACTTCATCAACCACCTGTTGCATGATGGCAAAGCTTTCTTCAAAATCACTGCCGTTCATGCTTATACTTTTGATACCCTTGAAGCCCTGCACATATTCATGCGCATTGGTAATTCTTGCTTCTGCAGCAGTTACACTAATTCCCCAGCTATTGTCCTGCACCAGGTAAATAATGGGCAACTGGTGCAATGAAGCAAACTGGAACGCCTCGCTTACTTCTCCTTCTGTAATGGAGGCATCGCCAAAAGAACAGATTACTACGGGTAGCTTTGCTGCTGCATCTTCGGTAGCCGGTTGTATTTTTTGTAGAGGTGAATTAATTCTTTCGAGGTACTGAATGCCCTGGGCAATACCCGTAGTTGGGATGGCCTGCATTCCGGTTGCACTGCTCTGGTGGATGATCGTGGCCTTATCAGCGCCCCGATAATTGGGATGCGAATAATATTCACGCCCACCTGTAAAAATATCTTCGCCCCTGGCCAACAATTGCAGCATCAGTTGATAAGGCGTAAAGCCCATACCAAGCAACATACTTTCATCCCGGTAATACGGACTTACATAATCGCAGGGCAATAACTGAAACGCAGTAGCCAGTTGAATGGCTTCATGTCCACGGGAGGTTGAATGTACGTATCGGCAGGTTTGCCTGTTGGCTTCGTAGGTTGCTGCCATCTCTTTGGCAACACACATTAATTCATAAGCCTTTAGTAGAAGATTGTTTGGCAGCATGGGCCAAATGTACCGAATAACCCCGATCTGCTAAAAGAGTGTTATCGTACAAATCTTTTTCTAAACAATTCAAATTGAATATCTCTGGATTAAAGGAGGAAGATATTTTTTTACTCACTGTAAAATGTGACAAGGAAACGATGATAGCAATTACCTGTGCTTATTTAAAACTGAATTGGTACAACAGACAATTAAACCGGCTGCAATCAAAAAAGCTTACCAATAAATACTGAGGCATCTTTTTTTTACTTTAGCGTTTAAAATCAAGGAGCGGAGTAGGCAGGGGTCCTTCTATTTCACTTCCATTTTCAG
>JBGSMI010000041.1:0-2893 GCA_041740215.1 Ferruginibacter sp. | reverse complement strand
ATATTAACACAAAGAGCTGTTTCCAAAGGGAAACAGCTCTTTTTTCGGGTGTTTTAAAGGCTATTTGATAATTTGAATTTTTTGGGTGGTTCTTTCGCCTTTTTTATTCACGATCAACAGTTCATAAATGCCCGGAGCAAGGTGCCCGATAGCCATTGTAATTTGCGACGAAGTCGTTTTTTGTTGTACGACTACCCGGCCGGTTACATCATACAGCACCAACTCATTTACCCCTGAAAGATTGCTGATGGTCAATTGACTGCGGGCCGGATTGGGATACACCAATATCCTGGCATCAGCACCAAAGCTTACTTTACGTACTGCACTGTATTCAAATTTGCCATCCGTATCCAGTTGTTTAATGCGGTAATAGAAGGTGCCATAGCCGGGGTTTACATCTACATATTGGTATTGTTGTGTTGCCGGCAGGTTTCTGCAAAGCTGCTGACCCAGTTTTTGGTAATTTACACCATCAGTGCTTCGCTCCACTTCATACAGGCTGCAACCTTGCTCCTGCGCGGTGCGCCATTTGAGGTAGGCATCTGCATTTACTTTCTCTGCATCAAAACTTACCCAGGTAACGGGGAGCGGGTTGCTGCCTCCGGTTTTATTGGCCAGCACAAAATCGCTGAAGCTATCAAATACATCACTTCGTATAGCGTCTGGAACGGGTCCGCTTATGGTTCCGCCTATATTAAGCCAATCCCCTGCGCCATTGTCTTTTAAAATGGTCAAATTATCCGGATCGTTTACACCATCGTCAGTAAGGTAGGGCAGGGTAACTGTGAATTCACTTCCGCTATTACCATTCCTGGTAATTCTGAAAAAACGAAATTCGGAAGCATTGGTTATTCCGGCGGGTAGAGTGCGTGCAGGAGGTGCACCTTCAATCACTTCCGCTGTAAACCGGTCGGATGATTCGCTATTTGCGTTTCCGTTATCTAATAGAACAGGTCTGTAAATTCCGTTTTTACCAATGGGGAAAAGCCTTTCGCCGCTTCCACTTGAAAGTTCAACGATCAATGGTCCATTAATATGTGAACCATTGTAACCCATATTGTCAGGATCTGCAGAAGCACGAAGGGTGATAATATTCTCACTATTTGTATTAATTAATCCATTTACAAACCTGAAACCTCTTACTACCTGATCACTTCCCATAGTAAGCCCGGCAGGATTATTGATATGCAAACGATTCATGGAGCCCGCTGCGCCACTAAAATCTCCCAGTGTTTGAGCGGAAGTTCCATTAAATACCACACTATCGAAATCAATCTGACCAAAGTTATTCAACCTGCCCGGAACAATCATTTGGCCATTTCCTCCAAATATTTGAACCCTTGGGCTTATGTTCAAAGTCCCTTTCACCATAAATTCCGGTTGTGGTGTGGTTTTATACGCAGGCATTGAAATAAAGCCTGCCGAAGGATTTTCAATGTTGAAGGTAGCGCCTTCTTCAATGACAATTTGATCCATTGGTGTAGAATTGCTCAATACAATATTATGCCTGATGTACACCGTATCGTCTCCTTTTACAGGTGCCCGTAGAGCAGGTTGGTAATTTCCACCGGGAGATTTACGTTCCCAGTTTTCGGCACTAATCCAGTTTCCATTAAATATAGTCCTGTAAACTTCAGGTATATAACAAGTAAGCCCTGCCCACCAGCCTTGCGAGGTGAATGAGCCAATACTAAACTGTACGGTAAGGGCACCCGTTTCATGGCTTGAGATAAATTCGCGGGTAATGTTTCCATTTTGGGGTGATCTTAAATCTACAATCCGGTTGCTGGCTGTTGGACCATCAAAAACCTGGATGCTGGCAGAAGAGGCTAAATCCAACCTGTAAATAGTTAGCTTCATTTTTGTACCGGGCGTGGAGGGTGTAAAGGTTCGGGTAAAATTGTTTCCGGTGGATGACACCGGGCCACCAAAATCGTAAAAAGCCGTATCGCAAACTGTAAGTGGTTCATTATTGTTTTGTAGAACCCCCGGTGTATAACTATAGGAAATGGTGTCTGATAAATTGGCACATCCATCGGCGTTACGTACATAAGCAGCAGCCACCTTAGCTCCATTCATACCTACTATTGAGGAAAGCGCATAGGCACTGTCGCCCACAACCGTACCATTTGCAAAAAATTCTACAAATTGAATGGAATGTCCTTCCAGTTTTTTTACCCGTACTGTGTCTCTAAAACCATTTCTATGGCTGAGGATCGTATCATCAAACAAAAGGATGGGTTGGGGGGGTAAGTCATTGCCTTTTACTTCAATGATTACACTATCCTGCAGCAGACATCCCCGGTAATCAGTACCCGTAATTCTTACTACGGTGGTTTTTATTGGTGTGACGGCGCGTGTGGTGCCACTTGATGTAAACCCATCTACATTCCATTGTAAATTAGCCAACAAGCCCGAGCCAGTAAGGGTAACGGTTGTAAGGGGACAAATGGGGTTGGGCAAAGAACGGCTGAAGGCGATATTATTATTTATAACAAACCGGAGACTGTCATTTCCCTGCTCTATGTCTGCAGCTAAATTGGTGCGGGCATTAATCAGGTGGTTGCCTCTTGCAGCGTAGTTGTAATTATTCAAAAGGGTAATTTCTTCGGCGGCACCTGCAGCAAGCGTACCACTGTTTTTCAGAATCGAAATAGGGATTTCCACCATGTCGGGGCCTCTTACAAAGCCTGTAATGGTGGTAGGCGAAGTGCTAAAATCAATAGAGGTTGCGGAAAAATTTCGGATATTGGCTTTTACTTCAGTATTGCTGCTATACTCGCATAAGGGGGATGTCAAACTTTCTATGCCTATATCCATAGCACTGCTCTCCTCATAGGCTTCAGCCATAAAGTTCCAGGGCGGTTCTGTCTGATCTACGCCCCAGCTAGCC
>JBGSMI010000039.1:0-32671 GCA_041740215.1 Ferruginibacter sp. | reverse complement strand
AGATGAAGATAGTTGGCTGTTAATATTGCCATCTCGTAAGGTGTTAACATCTCAGATCCTGAAATATGAAATAAGCCAGTTGCGTTTTTTTCAACTACCAGTAGAATTCCTTGAGCAAGATCTTCCACATAGGTTGGCGTTCGCCATTGGTCGCTAACAACTTTAATGTTTTTTCCTGCAGATAAATTCTGCTGCACCCAACTCACCATATTATTGCGATTGCCAATCAATATATTGCCATACACCAAAACGGTTCTAACGATACTCCATGACAAATGACTTTCCATCACCGCTTTTTCAGACGCTAGCTTGCTGCTTCCGTAGTAATTGACAGGCGCTGCCAGATCAGTTTCTTTGTAAGGACCGTTTAATCCATCAAAAACAAAATCGGTAGAGATATAAAGAAACCGAGCAGCGATGTCTTCAGCAGCACTAATAAGAAAGCGGGTAGCAGTAACGTTAGTATTCCAACAGGCAACAGGGTTGGTTTCACATTCATCCACCTGTGTCGTGGCTGCAGTGTGGATAATAACTGTTGGCCGATGAAGATCAATAAAAGCATTGACAGCCTTACCATCGGTAATGTCCAACGAAAAATAAGGATATCTGCAATTAATAAAAGGCAATCGGGCTTTTCCCCTTCCCGTTGCTATAATTTCATGAGTCGTTGAATTATCCAACATTTTTAGCAAATGCTGCCCAAGCAATCCATTGGCACCTGTTACAAGTATTTTCATTTGAGCATTCAATTTTAAATATGCTCTAAGTTAACAGAAGAAGGTGAAATATTATACGAAAAATTTAACGGAGCAAAGGATAAAAGGGGCGTATTAAAAATTGTTGCAGCTCCATAGAGGGTTGCCAACCTTTTTTAAAGTGTTTTTAGCAGAAAAGAACCTGAACAAGGTTGGCAACGCTTCCGCAAATTTGAAATGCACCCGATATAGGCAACCTTATTTACAACAGAAAATCACTAACTACGGTTTTACCCCATCAGTTGAATGAGGGGTTGAAGTAAATTCGGTGAATTCGCTATTTTTCTTTTTTATTTTGCATTGCCGCTAAGTGGTAGAGAGAGCAAAAGCATTTAAAAAAATCCATAGCGCAAACCAACTTATTAACACCACACAAAAAACCGAGTTAGCTGTTAAACAAATAAGGTGTTTCAGATGACTGTTTCGAAAAAAAACATAAAAGTTACCATTATCCAAATTCACTTTTTATTAACGCAGATCTATCTTTTTTTAAGAGCCGTTAAATACGCAGATTTAAGTATAAATTTTTTGATGGGGGATAAAAAAATAAGAGGGGTTAGCCGATTAATTTTAAATGTGTATTTTTGACGTCTTTCAAACAAATATGCCTTAAAAGACATATTTGATAAATAAAATTTCAATATTTAACCGTCTTTATTGTATATGACAAAAAGAGTAACTAAGATAGGTGTGCTAACATCAGGTGGGGATGCACCTGGCATGAATGCCGCCGTTAGAGCCGTTGTGCGTACAGGTATTTACCATGGATTGGATGTTTACGGTATTATGCGGGGTTATACCGGCATGGTAGAAAATGATATATTTAAAATGGAAAGCCGCAGCGTTGCCAACATTATTCAACGAGGTGGCACTATTTTAAAAACTTCCCGCTGTAAGGAGTTCCTTACACCAGAGGGTCGAAAAAAAGCCTATAATAATTTGAAAAAATTGGGTATCAATGGTCTTGTAATTATTGGCGGAGATGGCAGTTTTCGTGGTGCCCAAACGTTTAGCAACGAATATGATATCCCCTGTGTTGGTTTACCTGGTACGATTGATAAAGATATAGCCGGAACAGATTTCACCATTGGCTTCGATACTGCGGTGAATACTGCCGTAGAAGCCATTGATAAAATAAGAGATACGGCAGATGCACATGACCGTTTATTCATAATTGAAGTTATGGGCCGGGATGCTGGCTACATAGCATTGCATAGCGGAATTGCAACAGGGGCTGAAAACATATTAATTCCAGAACGCAAAACGGATATTGAGGAAATCATTAAACAATTGGCTGAAAAAGAGAGACGGCATAAATTAGTGAATTTGATAGTGGTGGCAGAAGGCGACGATTTTGGCGGAGCCGATGAAGTTGGTAGAATTATTAAGGAGCGTTTACCCATTCAGGAGGTAAGGGTTTGTATACTTGGACACATTCAACGAGGTGGCTCGCCAAGTTGCTTCGACCGGTTAATTGCCAGCCGTATGGGCTATTCGGCAGTAGACTGTTTAATCGAAGGACGATTCAATGTTTTTGTGGGCATGGTAAACAACCGTATGCATTATACACCGCTAAATGAAGCCGTGAAAAAGAAACAACGCATAAACGAAGAATGGATGAAAATTGTAAAGATTTTGGCATCTTAATATTGCTCAAAAAACTTACCTTAAAATATAAACCTAAGAAAATTTTTACCAACTTTTCACCTAAAGCTTTTTACAGCTACTTTTACAAATAAATATTTAATGAGTAAAAATATTAACCAATACCTGCACAAAGAGATGGATCGGGAAGCAGGAAAACAGCATTCCATGAAAAAAACTAAAATTGTTGCCACTGTAGGGCCTGCCTGCTCTACTTATGAAAGATTACTAGAGCTTGTGATAGCAGGCGTAAATGTATTTCGTTTAAATTTTTCACATGGTTCATACGAAGACAAATCTGATATCATTCAACATATCAGGGAAATAAACAGAACACAACCGTTCAATATTGCAATCCTCGGAGATTTGCAAGGGCCAAAACTAAGGGTTGGTGAACTGGAAGGTGGAAAAATTGAGCTGAAGGATGGGAATGAATTTATTTTTACAACCGAGAAGATGGTGGGTACGCCGCAAAAGATTTACGTGTCTTATAAAAATCTTGCAAAAGATGTTAAAGTTGGCGAACGCATTTTTTTAGATGATGGTAAAATGGAATTGATGGCGAAGGAAATCATCAACGACACCGAAATAAGGGTTTCTGTTACGCTGGGTGGTATCTTAACTCCAAAGAAAGGTGTCAACCTTCCAGATTCGGCTTTAACCATGCCATCACTCACCGAAAAAGATCTTGCAGATCTTGAGTTTATCATTGACAACAATCTTGATTGGGTAGCACTTTCCTTTGTTCGCAAAGCGAATGATATCATTGAGCTGAAAAAAAGAATTAAAGAGAAGAATAGTAAAATAAAAGTAATTTCTAAAATAGAGATGCCGGAAGCGTTGAGAAATATCCGCGATATCATTGTTGAAAGTGATGGTGTAATGGTTGCCAGAGGAGATTTGGGAGTAGAGGTTCCGGTAGAACAGGTTCCAATGATACAAAAAGAAATCATCCGCAGGTGCATGCGAAGGGCAAAACCGGTAATTGTAGCAACGCAGATGATGGAGAGTATGATGGAGCGGACCAAACCAAACCGAAGCGAAGTAACCGATGTTGCTAACGCTGTATTAGAAGGTGCAGATGCAGTAATGCTAAGCGGAGAAACTGCCATGGGTGACTACCCAAAACTTGTAGTAGAAATGATGAGCAAAATCATTATGGAAGTAGAACGTACTGCATATGATTATGATCGGGATGATATTCTGGCACCGCAGGCTCACTCTCCTTCCCTGTTGAGTGATGCATTGTGCTATAGTGCTTGTAAGCTTGCCAAAGATGTAAGTGCTAATGCCCTGATCGGTATGACGCAAAGTGGTTACACCGGTTTTATCTTGAGCAGTTATCGTCCAAAAGCTCCTTTGTATATCTTTAGTAAAGAAAAAACGCTCATCAATCAGTTGAGTTTAAGTTGGGGCGTTCGGGCAATTTATTATGCAGAAGAGGAAAGTCTGGATAACATTATTTTTGATCAGGTAAATATCCTTAAGGAAAGGGGATTTATCAAAACGGCAGATATAATTGTTAGTACAGGCAGTACGCCCACCAAACTACATTTGCCAACCAACACAATCAAAATCACTATTGTAGAATAACTGGTTTTTCCACCAAACATCAACTCATACTGTTTTACAAGAAGCGAAAAAAGTTCCGTCAATTATATGGCGGAACTTTTTTTTACTGGGATACCGTATTTACCTATTGCCCCTATAGTGGTTATTTATTTATCGTATTCGCTAAAATCCTGGAAGAAAAATCCCAATAAAGAAAAATCCTGCAGTTTTCACCACAGGAATTACTTATTCACCCATCGAAAAATTTATTGCCTAATTACAATATTGCTCAAAGGCTCCAATCAAATTTTCTGCAATCATTTGGGCACTTCTCCCTTCTATATTGTGTCTTTCAATATAATGAACCAGTTGACCATTTTTAAATAATGCAATTGAAGGAGATGATGGAGGGTAAGGCAAGAGGTGCTCCCTGATTTTTTTAACTGCATCAACATCAAACCCTGCAAAACTAGTTGTTAGATGATCGGGCTTTTTTGCACTGTTGTGTACAGCCATTAAAACACCTGGCCTTGCAGTTCCTGCACTACAACCACATACTGAATTAATTACGACCAATGTAGTGCCCGTTTCTGTTATCTTTTCATCAACTTCAGATGCAGTTAACATTTCGGCAAAGCCATTTTCTGTTAACTCTTCTTTCATTGGTATTACAATTTCTTCTGGATACATAGCTTATTATTTTTTTAGAAACACAAATTTACATACTTGATTTGAATTATGCAATGAACAATTCAAATGAGGTCAAAATTTGATTGAGCAAAAAAGCCATTGTGTCACTAAATTGTGATGTTTTACGTCATTTAGTCCGAAGGCAATGATCTAATGAGTCAAATATGCTCAACAAATTTGATGGAATGAAATTTGGAATCTAGTTCCAAACAAATATTTTAAATAAAAAATAAAACTACCATGACACTCGTAAAAGTAAACAACCCTGTTTCAAAATCATTTGATGGTTTCGTGAATGAAATTTTCAATGAGTTCCCGGCAACATTTGGGAAAACCTTCAGAGAAGACGTATTGAGCTTTCCGCCAGTAAACATCATTGAAAATACCGACACTTACCAATTGGAAGTAGCGGTGCCTGGATTAGAAAAAACTGATTTCAATATTAAGTTGGAAGGCAGTGTTTTAACTATCAGCGCAGAAAAAAAGGAAGACTCCAGATCATCAGTGGAAAAAGTAATTAGAAAAGAGTTCAGCCAAAAAGCATTTAAACGTTCTTTTACACTAGACGAAAAGATTGAAGGCAATGCCATTGAAGCTAAATATGAAAATGGAATTTTAAAGCTAACACTACCAAAGAAAGAAGTAGCAAAAATTTCCAGCAAAGAAATTACAATATTGTAGAAAGAGTTTATGGGTGTTTCATTTTTGCTTTACCCATAGTTTACGGTTAATTTTGATTTTAAAGGCCGTCCCGATTTTTTGGGATGGCTTTTTTTGTGGTAACTTTTCTTGCTAAAAAACAAGTTTATCAAAAGAGGCAGGTAAATCTCCTTTTTATAAAATTGACTGTGTATCAAGCCTGTTTAAATGAGCCAGTGTAAACTTTTTAAGTAGCTGAACTTTTTATACAAGACTATTTTTACCTTTTAATTTTGTAAATTTGCAGCTTAATTTTCAAATTCCATTATGGCCAAAATAAAAGTGACAATCATTGCCTTCTTTGTATTCTTTTCATTTGCAGGCCATGCTCAAATTATCGTAGACACAACACACAAACTTGTTAATTATGCTGATTCTGTTTTGAGAATCAGGAATATTAATCCTTATTTCACATTGCATGTTGATTCTACTTTAAAATATGGTTTCGAGATAAATAAGGACCAGTCGCAGTATTATTGGTATCTCAAAAATTCACCGGTTGGCTTAAAGATCAATAAAGACAATGGTGTACTGACGTTTAAAGCTGAGAAATCATTTTTTCTCTCGGGTAAATTAAAATATGATTATGAGTATAAAGTAAACATTGGTATTCAAAATTTGAATATCCCTGATGATCGAATTGACACTTCGTTTGTTTTACTTTTCTACAATACGGAAATTATCCCCTCTAAAATAAAACCGACAGTAACCAATACGCTTTTCATAGACGAGGGAGATACCATTACTTTCAAATTACAATGTGATAACGGGAGTTTTCCAATTGAAGAGATTACTTACTTTAGTAACTACCAGGCTAAATCGCTTACGCCGGTATCAAAATGCAATGATGATTATACCTGGTGTGCTCCGTTCGACTTCGTGAAAGAAACAGACAAAGACAGGCAAAAGTTACTGGAACTCTATTTCGTAGGGGTCAATAAATTTAGTAACCGGGATACTGCCCTTATTCACATTTATGTAAAAGAAAATATCAATTACCCCCTAAGGGAAAAAGAATTCTATAAACTATTTACGGATGTATCTAGCTACATTCTACAATTAAAAAGCAGTTTTAGATTAGTAGACAGTAAATTAAAGAAAACGAAAAGAACCCGGACTAGTTTTGACTTAGGTTCGGCAGGTGCAGGTTTAGGGGGTACTGTATTTTCATCTTTACCTAATCCCGATCAAAAAACAATTGGTAAAATACTACCGAGTGTGGGCGTTGCCATTGTTCCGGTAAAGGAAGCCGCAGCCCCTAACAGTAGCTCTGATCAAAATACAGCCTCGCTGATAAGAAATAGCATCAAGCGATTGGAATACCTGATTGCAGAAAATACCATTGTTGGTGATAGAGATGCTGAAATATTAACCAAGACCAAAAAGTTGAAGGACGAACTAAAACAAATTCAAATACAGCTCATTGATATCCCGATTGCAGAAGAAAAATTAGACAGCGAAGAATTGGACGAATATTTCAATAACCCTAAAGTGAATAAAAAATATAAGGTAAAGCAGAAGTAATTAAAGGCAATCTTTCGTTCGTCGGGTATCGTTGATATACTGAATCTTCCTTCCGGAATTTAGCCGTATAAGTTGAAAAAAATTGACTCCGCAATGACTGAATTTACCTTTATAATAAAATTTATAAGGTGTACATACTGTTGCCGGTGGACTATGAATCCTGATTGCTTCAAACATAATTTGTTCATCCGCCGCACCCACTGCCTCCTTCCCAACAAAGGCAATAAAATCAGCAATGCTTTCATTGCTCACTTTTATGGAGCCTTTATTGTCCTGAATGGTTTGCATAACAGCATTAGGAGAAAAACGGTTTTTAGCAAAATGGTATCTGCCTTTTTCATACCTTCAAATAAATCGTTTACAGCGGCCCTCACACTATCTCTGGCTGAATGCGCCTTGATTGCACCCGACACACATATCCATATCAGCAAAGAAAAAATCCTTTCATTTAAATAAAATTTAAGGTTGGTAAAAAAATCAATCAGTTCATTTTAAAAAGTCGCAAACAATTTAGCCGCAATCTTACTACAATTACCCAGTGCATTCATATCTAAATTATTCAGTAGGTTCAATTCATTGAAATACGGAATCATTAATTCTGTGTCCATATTGCCTACCAATATATCATCTGCCATGGGGCACCCTCCTACTCCCTTTAATGCGCCATCAAAGCGGGTACATCCTGCTTTCAAAGCAGCTTCTACTTTGGCCTTCCAGTTGGCCGGTGTTGAATGCAGGTGTACACCAATCGTTGCATTTGAATAGGCTGGAATTAATTTGTTCAATATAGACGATATGAGGCAAGGCGTTGCAAGCCCAACCGTATCTGCTATAGAAACGATGCCGATATTTCGTTGCACCATTTTATCTACCCACTCCAACACAATCTCTTCATTATAAACATCACCATAAGGATTGCCAAAACCCATTGATATGTAGATCACCAGTTCCTTCTGATTTTTTATACATAGATTTTGTATCTCTTCCACCATTTCCAATGAAGCCTCTATGGTGCTATTTGTATTCCGCAACTGAAAAGTGCGTGATATCGAAAAAGGAAAACCGAGATAACTGATTTCATCATACAACAGCGCTTCCTCTGCCCCTCTTACATTGGCAACAATGGCAAGCAACTTTGTCTTCGCCGCATCCACGTCAAGCCCTTTCAATACCTCCTTTGTATCCGCAATTTGAGGAATGGCTTTGGGTGAAACAAAACTGCCAAAATCAATGGTATCAAAACCCACTCTTAATAAGGAATTGATGTACCGGATCTTTTCACTGGTTGGAATAAAATGCGCCCAGCCCTGCATTGCATCACGGGGACATTCTACTAAATTGATCTGTTTCTTCGTTAGCATAATGTATCACAAATGTAGGAGCTATTCGCATATGTTTGAAGAATTGTAACTACCGCCAATCTAAAATATGGAAATGGATAAAATTGATCCGATATAAATTTTAGTTGCCATAACGAAGGCAAATGCTACCACACATTACGGGGACAGGTATCGCCGTATTTATTGCCCAATAAAAACCCGATGATTATTTCGTGGGAATTTCTGGTATATGTTTTCAACCGGGAAGTACTGGCATTTTCATAAGCATAACCAATATTAAACGTGTTAGACACATTGATGCCCGCCATGGCTGCATAGCCGGAAACCAAATCAGAAAAACGGTAGCTTCCTCCTATCCAAAACTTATCTAAATACTGCAACTTAACGTTGCTATGTATGCCATACAACTGCGGCTCCCAAAATTGTACCATTACCGAAGGTAGTGCAGTCACGTCTTCTGAAATAGAAAACCGATAGCCGGCCGTTAAAAAATAATTGGGTGTATAATAGGTGCCATAATCGCCGTTGGAGGTAAATTTCACTTTGCCCGGAATTAAATTTTGTACCGATATGCCTGCAAAATAATTGGCCCCATACAACCATAAGCCTGCCCCAACTTCGGGCTTTAGCTTTTTTAAATCGCCATTACCAAAACCAATGGCCGGATCATTGGGATCAAGGTCGGCAAAATCAATTTTAGTTTGGTCAATGTAAACACTTGAAAGGCCTGCATTGAATCCGGCAGACAAGGTTGTTTTTAATCCCAATGGCTGGTGATACGAATATGAACCATACACTGACCAGCGATCAATGTATCCTGCACGGTCATTCATTGCCGTAAAACCTACTCCATGATGGGCATCTGGTGCAGTATAATTATCAGCATATTTTTTGCCCCTTGGATTTTCGCCAGGTACTTCAAATGAGGTTGCCGTAGTTCTGTAATCGGTTTTTCCAAGAGGCCCGTGAATACTAAAGTAAGTTGTAACCGGAGCCCCGTTGATACCAGTCCATTGGTTTCGGTGGCTCAATTTCACATCCGTATAATTTTCAATACCAGTAACGCCGGGGTTTAAAATATAATTGTTTAAAACATATTGCGTGTACATCGGCTTTGCCTGTGCGCAAACCAGCTTACTTAAAAATAAACACCCTATTGTCACTACAATTTTTTTCATTCACTCAGTTTATGTACTCCTGCTTTCCGAATTATTTTATGATAGTTACGTATCCGGTAACAGGCTTTCGCCCACTGCCAGGTTCCAAAATATAATAATAAGTATCTATCGGTAATGACTTTCCCTTCAAGGTTCCATCCCATGCGGTTGCATCACTATATCCTTTTGATTCATACACCAATTGGCCCGTTCTGGTGAATACCTGGATTCGACAATCGGGGTATGATTCCAAATACTTAATCTTCCAGCGTGGATTGATACCATCGCCGTTGGGCGAAAACGTGTTGGGTATTTTGGGAGATCTTAAAAGCTTTACCAATACCATATCAGATGCCTTACAATTACCCCTTGCAGTTACCGACAAAGTATAAGTAATATCTTCCGTTAAATTTGTTACCGCCGGCGTAGCGATCACATTCGAATTGAGGAACAATGCAGGTGTCCACAAATATTGCAAATCGTTTCCCGTTACAATGGGTTGTAGCGTAATGGTTCCACCTTCCAGCACTACCCTTTCTGCACCTGCATCCACTACCGGGTAGGGATACACCGTAAAAGGTTTTACGATGGTATCACTGTTACAACCATTGCTATTGGTAATAAACAAGGCCACATTAAACGTATTTGCAGTGCCATACAAATGCGTAGGATTGCGGGTCAATGCGTTTTGACCATCTCCAAAATTCCAGTTCCAGCCGGTAACGGTTCCATCCAATCCATTACTTAAATCAGTAAACGTAACATCATCCCGCACACAAATGCCGGCTTTATTTGCACTAAAAGCTGCCCTTGGCTGTGGATGAATGGTGTTTAATAAAATGGTAGTATCTGCTACGCAACCATTACCACTGGTCACTTGCAACTTTACGCTGTAAGGACCGGTTCCCGAATAAATATGAGTGGGTACTTTTGCTATGGAAGTATTGCGTACGCCGCTAAGGGGATCACCAAAATTCCATACATAAGTAAATGCATTTTGTGTACCATCAGCAATGGTTGAAAGATTATTGAAACTAACAGCCGCGGCAGGTAAACAAGCAGTAGCAGGGATGGCAAACAAAGGTTGAGGTTGAGGCCTGACAGCTACAGGAAATTGCTTAACGACACTCACACAACCATTGCTGGTAGTAACTTTCAGGGTTACATTGTAATTACCGGCTGTAGCAAAAACATGCGTAAAGGGAGCTGAAGTACTCCGCCCCAGTTGCGGTGTGCCATCTGCAAAATTCCAGGTAAAGGAGGATAGGGAACCAACAGGTGTGGTAGCAGTACTGGTAAACGTTGTGAACTTGGTTTCGCAAGATGGAAGACCAATATTAAAATCAGCCAATGGCGGTGACAGAACCGTAATTTGTTTGGAAGCTGTATCAACACAACCGCCGGTTGTGGAGGTAAACGTGTACAAAATAGCATGCGTTCCTGCACCTGCAATGGCGGGATTGAAGATACCGGCAGTAGAAACACCTTTGCCCGTAAACCGAAAAGAACCGGGAACGCCCCCTGTTTCAGAAGCCTGTGTTATTTGATAAGGCACTGCATCCAAACAGATATCTGGCAGATCATTGAACTTCACTTTTGGTGATGCATTTACTGTTATGACCTGCAACTTGTCATTGAAACAAACACCACCGGAAAATGCCCGGAGGCGAATGGTAAAGATTTTAGTTAGCGGGCTTTGAAAATCAGGATACAAATGTTTGTACACTTTACCCACCGTAGGGAACTCATCCATTTCAACGATGGCAGGCGCTCCTGCATTGTCCCAATAGATTTCGACTTTAGAAACCGCACCCGGAAAAACGGTGGAAGTATTGGTGATGGCAACCGAATCATTGGCACATAAAACCGCTGGATGGTTAATGTTAAAACCAGCAGCAGGATTACTTCCATTCACAAAAAAACTTTGGGAAATGGTATTTGTGCAAACACTGTTGCTCGTTACTTTCAATGAAACCGTGTACGGTCCTACGGCAGTATAACTATGTTGAGGGCTTCGCAAAGCTGCAGTATTTAACGCACCAGAAACCGGATCGCCAAAAGTCCACAACCACTGCGTAATAGTACCGCTTACAATGCTGCTGGTATCTTGAAACAGTGCATAGGTATCACTTAAGCAAACTTCCGGTACAATGAAACCCGCATTTGGTAAGGGATTGATGACGATCGTTCTGGTAACAACCGGACTTACACAATCTTTATCATTGGTAACTATAAGCGACACCCGAAACGAACCGGTGCTGGAATATGGATGAGCAAAAGAATTGGCATTGGTAAAGCTTTGCAAAGTTCCATCTCCAAGATCCCATTTCCAATTCGTTAGGTTTCCTACACCGGGCAGCGAGGCATCTGTAAAAGAAATAGCTGAGTTAACACAAAAGGGGCCGGTTGTAGTAAAATCAGCCACTGGCAAAGGGTAGACAAGCATTGTCTGCTTCATGGTATCACTGGTACAGCCTTTATCTGTACTTACCCAATGCTTGATAGTTTTGGTACCGGAGGTAGCATAAAGCATTTTGATATTTTGTCCGGTTGCAACAGGCAATCCATCCCCAAAATCCCAATACCAATTGGTGATAACACTGCCACTCCCGGTACTGCTACTTGCAAAGCTGGTACTATCCTTTAAACAATTGGCTGGATTTACCGTGAAGCCCGAAATGGCCTGCGGATAAAGCTTGGTAAGAACCTGCGTAGTATCTTTTATACAACCTGCCGAAGTGGTTGTTTTTAAATAAATGCTAAATGGACCGGCGCTGGTATAATAATGCGCAGGATTTTTTAGTGTAGCCGAATTGTTCAATCCGCTGGCAAGATCACCAAACGTCCACGCATAAGTAAAACCTGCTTGTGAGCCATCGGCAACGGAACTGGCATCTATAAACCGGGCCGAATCTGCCGGTAAACAAACACCTGCCGGCAATATGAAGCTGGCAACCGGAATCGGATTTACCATAAAGTTTTTACTAAAAAGAACACTCTGGCAGCCGCTGATGGTGGCTACTTTTAACGTAGTTGTTTTATTACCCCATGGAAAATAGGTGCGCAGGCGATCACTTGTATTAAGCAGTGTATCCTTTATTCCATCACCATAATCCCAATACCATTTTACCAAACTGCTTACTCCGTTTGCCTTTGAAGAGTCGCTCAGCGTAATTTGCCGGCCCTCGCAAACAGGATTTGAAATGCCAAATTTTGCATCCGGCACAAGCGTAACCGTAATTTGCTTGCTCACAGCATTGCTGATACATCCGGGCGTATTAATATTGTAGTAAGTAACCGTATAAGTACCCGGCGCAGAAAACTGGTGTACCGGATTTTCTAATACAGAGGTATTATTGCTGCCACTGGCAGGATCCCCAAAATCCCATCTCCACAAATAGATGGGTTTGGCAGAAACGGTTGTGTCTCTAAATTGCACCGCCTGTGTAACACAGCCATTGTGTTGCCAGTAAAAATCGGCAGTTGCTGGTGCTGACACGTCCAGGTCGAATGAGATATCTTGCGTATTTCCGCAACCATCAGAGAAACTTTTGTAGGCAGTTACATTGATGGAATAGGTTCCAGTTTTTGAATAAACATAATTGGCAGGTAAGGAATACCAATAAATTAATTTACCGTTAACCGAGGTGGAAGAATCCGCTGGCAAAAAATTAGGAGCAGGGGCGGCTGTCGGCACCTGCCACACATTCGCCGCTGGCATTTGGTTGCTATTGCCATTAAAAGCCCAATACAGCGAATCTGGCTGATATGGTAGTGAGATTTTAAATTTAAACGGAGAACCTAAACAGCCTGCAGGTGTACTTTCAATTCCATATTGACTTACAATGGCAATTTGCTGATATAGATCTTTCACATTTGTACCCGCATTGTATCCGTAAGATTCTACATTACCAAAGCCGTAAGCGATGGCACTAAAAGCCGAATCCGCTTTGAGTGTTTGCACCGGATTGGAAATGGAAGCAGCCGTAACATCCTCCTGCAAATAAGAATAGGCCGTTCCTGTAATTGTTTGAAAAGTTCCCGACGGAGCTGCCCCATTGATGGTAAAACCTGCTGCTGCATTTGATTTAATAATGATATTCAACAGGCAACGCTGAACCTGGCTCTGCCCCGTAGGCACCCAATTTTGATGAGCAGAAAACACCGTGATATTATTAATTGTTTGTTCCACCGGATTCAGTATAATCATCTCGGGATCTGCCCAGCAAGACGGAAGCGCAGAACTGGTACCACAGCCTGTTTTACAATTTTGTGCAGAAATATATTGCACAACCGAAATTGCCTTATCCGCTACCAATTGCGTTGGGTTAGACGTTGTATATTCATAAAAACGACCGGTACTCAATCCTGTCAAAGTTGTTACTACACCGTTTTCTGTTTTCCTGATGACCGTTGAAGGATCGGTTACAAAAACCCTGACTATGTCAAATGGCCGATCGATATAAGGCGCAGTTAAAAATGTTTTACCCCAGGTGGCAACGGGAAAAAGTTGCTGGTAAAGATTATCGCCTCCACTGGCTCCGGAACAGCCCAAAGCCGTCCAGGTAGTAGCGGAAATAACGGCTATCGGGTTGCAACCACCAGCAGCATTGGCCACTGAATTAATAGTAGTACCTGAAATATCCGCGGCCGAAGTAAACTGAACCTGGTACACATCCCCCGGATTGGCGAGTGTAATTTGGTAAGGAGTACCTGCCGACCTGGCGCCATTTCTTGATTGCACGGATGGTGTAATTTCCACGGTAGTATTGGGTAATTTCGCCATCACTGCCACCTCACCATAACCTGCCTGATTGCCCATGTTCTGATAACTGGAGGCAACGTAGTTTTTACCCCAAACATTGGTAGGCAGCACCAAGGTTGCGGCAGATCTTGCAGAACGGATAATATGGGCGTAAACGGCTACCGGCTTGTCGGATACCACGTGGATACCAGCCCCAGGTGTAATGCCATCGGGTGTACTCAGGTAAACGCTGGTATTGGGCGCATCTCCGCCACCGGTTGGACCAATAAATTTTCTGACTACACTGTTTGCTGTAAGCGTAAAAGGAAGCACTGTTCCGCCAACGGTGATTGTACCAGTAGCACTTACATCTGAAGTAATATAGATGCCCATTGCAGAACTTGTACCATCAATATGAGCCGGATAAGCAATCCAAAAATCCTTCCCCTTATTGGAAAAATCTTGTGAGAACCCGTTGGCAGAGGTAAAGAGTAGCAAAAGGATGATGGTCCTTTTTATCATTTAGACTGACTAATTTTTTTTAAAGATAAGGCGTTATCCTTTACCGATTATACAGGAAGTTATAAAAAGCCATTTCAAATATATACGCCGATAGAATACAATCATTATTCAAAAAACTGCATTTTTTTACCCTGCCAACGAATTCCCAGATACTTATACTTCAGTACGTATATCCAATTAAACTTGCAAAAGCAGGCGCAAGGTAATTACGCCCGCTCCTGCTAACTAAAACACAAAAGTTCATCCCAATCAATCGGAACCAAATGAACAACGTAAAGCTTGATTTGAAGCCAAGTCCGGGTATTCTTTGTTGAATGTTCTATTAACAGGATCCAATAACATTTTCTGCTGACCCTTGGGTATCGGATTTTACTTTCTCATAAACCACATCCTCTCATATTCTATTTGCCGGGTAATCAGTTTTTTTTACTCTTTCTTGTAAATGAGTTGGCTACTTAAATCATAGAATAATCTCCTGTGAGGAGTATTGTATTTTTCTTCACCCATTGGAGTTGGTTCGTTCTGATTGGGATACATTTTAAGAACAGGCCATTCATTTCTTGTTCGTCAGTCACATTGGTTAAACATTTTGGATTTGGTAAATCTTCCATTATAGAAACCCAATCTATTGTAGCAACATTCTAATGTTAGTAAGTAATGGGATTTCACCAAGATGCTCTTAGATACTTTTTGAGTTTCCTTTTTTGCTGTTATCGGGTCGATATCTTTGAGTTCACCTTTCTTTCCTGCAATTCAAATTTTGAAACGCCTTTGTCTTTTATAATTTTTTCAAAGGTTTTATCCAATTCGCCTTTAACAGGCAAAATAATATCAATGTCAATGGAAATCCTTTAGGAACTGCACTATAATAAAATAAGGGCTTTGTCACTTTCAAATATAAATTGAAGTCAGGAAGCAAATTCTTCCAGCCTGTTCAAGGCCAGTTGCTTATCCGGGAACGCTGGCGCATACTTCTACTAAATTTCACTTTAAGTATTTGCTGATAAATTTAGTTGTTTAAACGCATTTGAGACAGTATCCTCCTTCATTGGGCGTATTTAAAATTGTCGCAGGCCGGTACAGGGTTGCCAACCTTTTTTTAGTTGTTTTTAGTAGGAAAGAACCTGAACAAGGTTCGCAACCCTGCCGGCAATTTTAACTGCACCCGCTTCATTAATTATTATGTAGAAAACCTTTCAATCAATTACTTGCAAATCTTTTACATGCAGGTTTTAATTTTTAGCCAATAATTCAAGGTTACATGCTCATATTTGCTGGTGCCATATTATGCACTGAGTGGTGTTTTGATTTGCGAGTTCTACTGGTGAGTCACCCACAAATAATGACTCACCAATAAAACCCATCTCGTACAACTCAAAGTTGACACGTCACCAGAAGTTTTTAGACAGCATTACCGATAATTTCCATTCTAAAAACAAAGACCCAATAAAATTTAAATCCCTAACACTTCCTTTAACCTGGCATATCCGGCCTTGCTTACCGGCAATCGGGCACCTGTGGTAAGCAACAAAAGATGACTATCTTTTTCATGCATATCTATCCGGGTAATCAGCGATGCGTTAATAATGTAAGAACGATGAATGCGAATAAATTCCTGTGGCGGCAAACTGTCTTCAAAATACTGCATGGTCTTTTTTTTCAGAAAGCTACCGTCCGCTGTAATGATTTTTACATAATCATCTGCAGCTTCCAGGTATTGCACCTGAGCTACCGGGATGATCTTTATTTTGCCATTGTCTTTTACAACAATCCGGTTGCTGGGAGCGGCTGTTTGCAGCGCCATATCTATCACAGCCTGTGTTGCATTTAACCGTTGCAGTGTTAGTTTTTGCATAGCTTTATCAAAGCGTTCTTTGCTAAAGGGCTTTAATAAATAATCGGCTGCATGTGCATCAAATGCTTTGATGGCATACGCTTCAAAGGCTGTAGTAAAAATTACCTGTGGTGGATGATCAATCAACTCCAGCATTTCAAAACCATTTATCTTGGGCATTTGTATATCCAGAAAAATCAGATCGGGCTGGTGATGTTGAATCGCTTTCATTCCTTCAAAACCATCGTTGCATTCTTCAACAATTGTAATGTGCGGATAAGACTGTAGGTATTCTTTTACCATCATACGGGCCAAAGGTTCATCATCAATTATAATTGCTTTCATGCTGTTGTGGTATGCTGATTTTGGTAATAAATTGTTGTGATTCTTTTTCTATTTGTAAAAGATCTTGCCGTGCAAATAACAAAAACAACCGCCGCCGGATAGAAGACAATCCAAAGCCGGTGCCCTTTAGCGGCGTAGCAGTAGATTCATCAAAGGGGTTTTGCACACGCACTTCCAACAGATCGTTTACTTTTTTGGCGGATATAAAAATAATCACTTCGCCGATGGTATCATACAATCCAAACTTGATGGCATTTTCAACCAACGGCTGCAACAACATGGATGGAAGCCGCATTTGCAAAGCGGTTTCATCTGCTGTAATATTGGTTTGCAGGCGATAGCCAAAGCGCACTTTTTCAATGTCAAGGTACAATTGCAGGTATTGTAATTCCTCTTCAAACGTTGTCCATTGCAGCTCCTCTTTTTTTAAAGTGCCTCGTAAAAAATCGCTCAACTGCTGAATCATATGCCTCGCTTTTTCGGGCTGGCTACCGGTTAATGCGCTGATAGAATTGAGGCTGTTGAATAGAAAATGAGGTTGCAATTGCCGACGTAATTTATTCAACTCCGCTTCCCTTGCAAGGCGTTCCATATCTTGTCGGCGTTCTGCGTCTGCCTGCTGGTCACGCTGCGAATACCAAAGTAAACTTAATACGGTGCAACACCCTATCATAAGAAATGCAAAAGCAAACCGGATATAAGATGATTGGGTAAGGGATTGCATGTAAAACAAATCATTTTTATACAAGGCCCACAAACTTACCCGAACCAATAACAACCACAATGAACTTAGGCCAATGCTGATAACGAGCACGTACCAGTATTTTTCACGCTTGGGTAAATAGTAGCGCATATTATTAATGACGAGCAGACATGCGGCTTCCAGCCAAAGATTACTTACGAGCGCATCAGTAATTGCGACATAAGTTGCGAATCCAAAATCCCGCAGCACCACTATTTGCAACACACTCCAGATACCAAACCAGGCAATAAAGCTGGCAAAGAAGATGATGACTATTTTTCGGTCTGCAGAAATATTACGTGCCACTAAAGTTGCTGTTTATACCGGTGAACTGATGCAGGCCCTGCTGTAATAATTGAGTGGCCGCTTTTTGAATACTGCGAATGTACAAATTGGCATCGGCTTCTTCCCGTTTAACGGAATTGATTTCTGCTCCATCAGTGGCATGCATCAATGGATGCAATTCGCATACATCAATGAACTTCCATTTCACAGCAATTAAGTTTTCGTTTGCGGACATTAAACAATCGCCTTCGCCCAACAATCGGGCCTTGTGAAAAGCATGTAATTCATCTTCCGCGTAAATAAGTCGTATCTGTTCATCAAACTGCGGTGTATGATTACCGTTACCGCAAACAATTTGAAAAACCAGTTTTGCGAGATACCATTGCATGTGATGATAGTTTTGGAATTGTGAATTGTGAAAGGTCAATGGTGAATGGTGAATGGTAAATGGTGAATTGTAGATGTTGAATTTTTAGCCGCACATTCTAATATTTCGTAGCCGTGGTTGGTGTCTCACCAACCACTCTTAAGTCCACGACATTGAATGGTGAATGTTGAATTTTTAGCCGCACATTCTAATACTAAAACCCTTATTAAATGTGACTTATTTTGCAGCCTTTGCTTCATCGAAACTTCTGCATACCATCAAAGCATTGCGAATTTTCACCATTGACCATTCCCCATTAACGATGCTAATAGCTCCTAATCTCTATTCCGCCAAATATAGCCGATCCTTTCAGGATAAGCACCTTTTCGGGATTGATGCCGGCGGTTGGGTTAAATCGTCTTTTATCGTCAACGCCGTGGAATATGCCGTCAATTTCATTTTGAACAGACCAGTGAGAAGGCACTACCAATGTTGCTCCACCAAATACCACTTCAAATTTAATGGTAACAGGACTGTTTATTTCTGCCTGGCTTAGGTCTATTTCTGCTCCTCCAAAAACGGATGAGATTCGTCCACCCTGAAAATTTTTAGATACCACATTTTTATTCACCCCGCTGAAAACAGAACTAATAACCAGATAGTCGCTGCCATCAATGATGTCAGGCTGCGAAGGTTTGCTTGCTGAAAAGGGAGAAGCAGTTGATTTCCATCGATCGTTGGTTGCGTCATTTTTCATTCCGTTCCAATCTCTTTTCCCGGGGCGAGCAATAAAAATGATTCCGGCTCCGATTATTACAAGTGGCCAAAATAATGGCTGAAGACCAAGCCATGGCATAAATTTGGTCACCAAAAAGAAACCTCCTACGCCAATCAAAATGATCCAGGAGTTATTTCTAAAGTTGTGTTTAAATCCTGTATAAACCCCAATCAGTATCAGGATCACCGGCCAGCTAAACAACCAGCCTGGCATTGAAAACCCGGTGTTACGTAGCAACAAGGCTGCACCCACGCCTACCAGTATCAGACCGCCAATTACCCGACCGCCTTCCCTGTCTTTAAAATTTCTATTCTTTTCCATTGTGTTATTGTATGTAATGATGATTATTTGTATAACACAAATGTAGATGGGGTTGGCAACTTACCAAAGTTGCATTAGGCAGATGAGCTGTATTTGGCGGTAAACGCTGGTAATTTGTAGGTGGAACGCTGGGCGCAGAAATTGATGAATGAATGGTAAAAGAAAAATCAATACAAATCGGGTCGAACAAGACGTAGCTTCTTGCAAAAATCATTTAAGTAATCTTATTCGATCGCCTTTTACCTAATTAAGACAACATAGCCTCTCTTCTGTATTTTTTGATTCCGGTAATCGGTCCCTTCTGCATACCAGATAAAGGTAGCTGGATCCTGGCTATTGCCTTTGTAGGTTCCATCCCAGCCGGCAGATTCTATATTGACATCACTGTAGAGTAATTGTCCAAGGCGATTATAAACCCTGAATACATCCAAGGATCTTAAACCCAATGCGATTGGTCGGAAAAAATCATTACGTCCATCACCATTTGGTGAAAAGGCTGTGGGCACATAAAAGCCGGGCTGCACCCGATACACTTTTACCTTAATGCTGGCGAAATCAAAACAACCTACTTCATTGCTCACCTTTACCTGATATACAATATCGTTTTGAGGCAGTGCGATTGGATTGGCAATATTGGATTTGTCAAGCCAGCGGGTTGGTGTCCATAGATAACTGGCGCCGCCTGTTGCCAATAATTGCAAAGGTTGATCGAGCACTACGGAAGTATCACCCGACCCAGCCCAGGCATTTACTTTTGATACCAACACCTGAACAGTTGCCTGACTGCTTTTAGGACATCCAAGAGTGTCAATAACCGTTACTGTATATGTTGTATTGGCAGTAGGGTTGGTTGAAAGAGGATTTGGAATAAAGCGGTTATTCAAATAAGTAGCCGGACTCCAGGTATAAAAACTTCCACCGGATGCACTCAACTGAGCAGAGGTTCCAAAACAAATAGTGGTGTCGCTCCCGATAGTTACATTTGGATAGGGTATTACGTTTACAAGCACCTCATCCTGCGCATTGCATTTTCCAATACTTGCGATTACGCTATATCGGGTGGTAGTTAAAGGTGTTGCGATCGGATTTTTTAGCGTAGCATCATTCAGGCTTGCACCTGCCGGAACTTCAGTCCACCGATAGTTTAATGCATCGCTGGATAACATTAAAGTAATGGGGTCTGTCTGGCAAATCGTGGTGTCATTTCCCCCTCTGATTGTTACAAAGTTTTTTACATCTACAAAAACCGAGTCTGTACCAACGCAGCTAAAAGGATCTGTAAGTGTTGCAAAATAAAGGGTGGGCACATCCGGACTAACGAGCGGCGTAAAAGAAGTAAGATTATTGATATTGTAATTTGGACTCCACAACACCGACCCGACACCAATGGTGTTTAATTGCAACGTATCGATATTACAAATCAGGGTATCGTTAGTTAAATTCAATGCTGGTCTGTCTGTAACTAGAATAGTTCGGCTTATTGTTTCACTACAGCCCTTATCGTTGTCTACTTTAAACGTTATTAAATAATTAGCTTTTGTGCTGTAAATATGTACCGGATTTTTTAATATAGAGGTATTGGAGACAGCACTTACATCTCCAAAATTCCAGTCCCATTTATTTACGATGCCATAAGTAGTGGTTGATTTATCAAAGAACTGTATCGGGGTATTGATACACTGGCCCTGTACACCAATCTCAGGAGCAAAAACCGGGTACACTTTCACAATTGAAATTGCAGAATCGGAACAAGGCAAATTTTTATTTACATATAATTTCAACACATAGGAACCCGTATCGGGATAAGTAAAGGTTGGGTTAGATTGATCAGAAGTATCGGTTGTAACACCCGCCACGCCAAAATCCCAGGTGTAGGTTTTAATATTACCACCGGAAGCTTTGTTAAAAAATGAACGTGTAAAACTTGTGCAGCTAAAATATTCCGGGTCCAGTATAGCCTGAGTGGTAGAGCAATCTGCCACGGTAATGTGTAAAGATTTATGCACCTCAGATATTTTAATATTTGTTCCCCGCCTGTACTCGGTAACCGTGCAGGTTACTACATAGGTGCCTTCAACTGAAGGAGCTATACCACTTACAATGCCTGTTTGAGGGTTAATTGAAACAGATGCCCCCAGCGGTTGACTACCACTAAAAGGTTGGGTGTAGCCTACAAATGTAAAAGGAGGAGGATCGGATAATCCGTCGCACTGCGAACCATTTCCACGAGAGGCATACAAGGCATCGGTGAAGGCATAAGAAAGTGAATCTCCGTTGGGATCCTCTGCTCCAAAATTGAACGTAAAAAAATTATCCTTACAAATGATTGCGGTGTCGTTTTGAGAGAATAACGCACTTGAATTTTGGAAAGCGATCGGATCGAAACCACCGGAGCCGGGAATTTTCACCGTCCAGGTATCACCAATAGCACTGGACCCTGGTTGAAGATTGATGATATTGGCAATCCGGCAACAACGCTGGTATGATATTACATATCCCTCTGGCGTTATCGGCAAATCTTTACTAAACTGGTAGGTGGCAATTTTATAACAGATATTGGGTATATCGCTGATGCAGGGATGGCATTCTTGCCTGGTGCAATTCTGAATATCGGTAACACCATTACCACCTACAGTAACTGCTTCCACTAAAAAATTGTTGTTTGCATTAAAGATGGAAATGCTAATTGCCGGGCAGTACTGATTGGAATTGAGTATGCACTCCGTATAAAGTTTGAGCGTGATAATATAACGACCAGTATTGGGCGCTGTGCCAGGCCCTACATATTGATAATACATCCATCCTCCCTTGGTATGATTTGCAAAAGAGGTAAAGAAAAAGCCGATAAAAAAAAGCGTAAGCAAAACCCTTTTCATTCGAAAAAATTAAATTTCTATAACCGCTTGAAAAATGCTGTCTGTTTAAAAGAATATTAAGTTACTACATTTCGATGTTTAAACGACATAAAAATAAATAAGGTTGCCATGGGTAATAATAATGGTTAAACAGAATGGGGAACAATAACTCCTAAACCGGGCGAACGAATTAAGATTGAAGAATTCTATATAAATACACAAAGAGTGGAAGCAATTAAAATAGAGTTGCAACAATTGGGACGTATTTCAAAACAACTGAATTCGAAGAAGGCCAGGACCGCAAACTATTTTTCAACCAAGCTTACCCAATAAGCTAAGACCTAAACCTGGTATCTGGCACCTGCCAGGTTGATACTAACCACGGTAACAGGGAAAGGAATATAGCATGCTGGCTATGTACCGTTTTCAGCATAGCACCTTATTCGTTGAAGTCAAAGGGTGCATTTAAAATTACCGGAAGGGTTGCCAACCTTGTGGAGGTTCTTTCTTTTAAAAAACACTTAAAAAAAGGTTGGCAACCCTGTATAGTGGTGCCACAATTATATATACACCATTGCTAACTTACTGGCAGTCAATAGAAATGAGTTGCCTAATTTTTAGGGTCAGGCTCCCCTCTCCCCTGGAGAGGGCTGGGGGTGAGGTGAAACGCAGGATGAAATAACCAGTTTAAAAACTGACACCGTTCCATTTTATGGAAGTGTATACTGCTTTTGTTGCGCCGCCTCAGAGCAGGAACAATTATAAATACGCCCAAATCAAATTGTACTGTATTTGCAAATCTTTTAATCTGTACATTCGTGCCCAACCAGCATCATATGCCGTTATTTACCATAATATATTCGAATTAAACAGTATGAATCTTTACCAAAAACTACAACTTGCCCGTACCGAAGAAGACGTAAAAGACGCATATATAAAAGCACTCGGACTAAGAAGCTATAGCAAAAACCTCATAGATATTCAAACCAAAGAAATATGGTTTGAGGCAAAAGATGGTTACAATAAAAGTACCTACCAAATGTTTACACAGTTGCTGCATTATGTGCAGCAAGCGTTGGATAATGGCGAATCTTTACCACCATTTTTATGTGTGATAGATACAAAAAAAGCAGCCATCATGAAAACTGCAGATGGGCTGCCTCTTTTATCCAACAAAAAGCAACCCATCAAATGGGGCAAATCTGCCAGCGGCTATACCCAGGAAGCCTTAGACATTGTAAGTGCCTACATCGGTACCTATATCGTAAGTTTCAAAATAGAAACCCACGAAGCAGAATTCATCAACACCATTAAAAACGCCATTAAAACCAGCGATATCATCCGCACACAAATAACGCCGGACAACCTGAAGCAGGTGTTTGATAAATGGGTAGTAATGATTGGCAAAGAAATAAGAGATGTTGCCGCCGAAGAATATGCACTCCTGTTTTTTGCCGATATCATGAGCGATGGCACTATCAGTACACACAACAACCTGCCTGCCGAATTACTGCACCGTGGCAACGCTCCCGTATTTAGTTTGGATGGTAAAATATATGAACTCGGCAACAAAGAAGGCTACCGACAATTTTGGGCCATCTACCACCGGCCGCCAAAGCAGGAGTATAGAAATTATTTGCTCGAACGCCGGGATAGTCTTATCCCTATTGATGAACGCAGCTTTAAAGGCGCTTACTATACACCCCTAAATGTAGTAGACAAAGCCTACGATAAACTAACCGAAACCCTCGGGCCCAACTGGCAAAAAGAATACATCGTATGGGATATGTGCTGCGGTGTAGGCAACCTGGAGGTGAAGCACAGCAACCCCCGCAACATCTACATGAGCACTTTAGACCAGGCCGATATAGATGTAATGAAAGCCACCAAAACCTGCGTAGCAGCCACCCGTTTTCAATACGATTATTTAAACGATGACATCAACGATTTCGGGCAAATAGATTACACCCTCACCAACAAATTACCCGAAGGATTACGCAAAGCCATTGCAGAAGGAAAGAAGATATTGGTATTGATTAATCCGCCGTATGCAGAGAGTGGAACGGGTGTTGAAAGTGGAAATAAAGAAGGTGTAGCAACAACCAAAATGTCTATTACTATGGAAGAATATGGTTATGCCAAACGTGAATTGTTTGCCCAATTTTTAATTAGAATTTATAGAGAAATTCCAACTGCGACTGTGGCAATTTTTAGCAAACTTAAATATGTAACATCTCCAAACTTTAATGAATTTAGAGGAATTTGGAATGCCGATTATTTAGGAGGTTTGGTCGTTCATAGTAAATCATTTGACGGATTAAAAGGAGAGTTCCCAATTGGTTTTTTGATTTGGAAAACAAATAAAAATGCAGAAAAGAAAAATGATATTGTAGAAATTATTACCGATGTATTGGACAAGAATGCAAAAGCGATTGGCGAAAAGTGTTTTTATAATTTGCCAAATGAAAATCTATTAACGAAATGGGTAGATAGACCAAAAGCTAATAAGACCCCTGCGTTACCATTGAAAAATGCAATTTCGCCTGCAACCAAAACAAAAGATATACGTGGTGCTTATTGGTCAGATGGTGCAATTGGAAGTTTATATGCACACGCAAGCGATATGCAAAATGCTAATTTAACCGCATTACTTTCATCTGGATATAGTAGTCCCGGTGCTTTCTTTGTAAATAAGGAAAACCTCTGGCAAGTAGCCATAATATTTACAGTAAGACTTATTACAAAAAAAACTTGGCTCAACGATCGAGACCAATTTTTACAACCAACACAACCCCTAACAGAAGAATTTAAATCCGATTGTTTAATATGGATGTTATTCAATGGCAGCAACCTAACTGCCAGTGCAAACAATTTGGAATGGAAAGGCAAAAAATGGAGTATCGTCAATCATTTTATACCCTTTACCGAAGAAGAAGTAAATGCACCAGATCGTTTTGAAAGTGATTTTATGGTAAGGTATTTAGATAATCTGCCACCCCTAACCCCTCCAAAGGAGGGGAATGAAAACACCGCCAATACAAACGAACTACAATTAATTAGTGACCAATTCCCCTCCTCCGGAGGGGCTAGGGGTGGTTTAAGTAATGAAGCCAATCAAGTAATGCAACAAGGCAAAATTTTATGGCGAGCATATTTTGCGCATACCGATGTACACACCGTAAGAGATGAACTAAAACTAAACCGTGCAGATGTAGGTTGGTACCAGGTACGCAAAGCCCTGCAGGCCCGCAATGCCAGTGGTGATTTTGTGCCCGTCAACTTCAAACCATTTGAAGAAGCCTACAAAACCCTGACAGAAAAATTGCAGCCAATGGTGTATGAATTGGGATTTTTGAAAGTGTAACGTTTCATATAGGTGAGAAAAGGGCTTTCGGTATTGGCTGTTATTGATAGTAATTAGTATCCGGGATTAGTAACAGAAAAGACACATGGCGGGAGCCCTCCGCCTAACAGAGAAAATAAACTAAGCGATTTTCATATAGATGCACTGTACAGTATTATCCAGTTTTGCCGCATGAAATTTCAGACTTTCGTAGAAACATCTATTCAAACAGCTATATAATATGAGACATGTAACCGTATATACAACCGATAAAGAGTACAGCCACTTTGTAGAATTGGCTAAAAACCTGCAATATGTTAAAAAAATAGAAACCGATGATGAGCCTTCCAATGAAAATATTTTAGATAACATAAAAGCCGGGCTAAAAGAAATGCAGCTTTTTAAGAAAGGAAAACTAAAAACCACATCCGCTAAAGATTTTTTGAATGAGTTATAGCATTGAACTTTCCGCCAACTTTAAGAAGGAAGCCCAAAGGCTCACTAAAAAATATCCTTCTCTAAAAGCGGAACGTGCTGCGCTATTTTCCGAACTGGAGAAAAACCCAACTATGGGTACGCCGCTTGGCAACGATATTTATAAAATCCGTTTGGCGATTGCTTCCAAAAACAAGGGTAAATCAAGCGGTGCAAAAGTTTTACCTTTTGTACAGGTTACAGTCACTACCTTACTCCTTTTTGCCATCTACAACAAAGGTGAAATTGACAGCCTTACTGATAAGGAAATAAAGAAACTGATTAAGGATTATTTGTAAAACAAAAGTCTGATCAAACAAGCAGGCATTTCATTATGATCAGGATTTGAAACTCCGGCCTTACCTGGAGAGACAGTTATTTGGATAGACAGATCTCATCATATAAATACCGGCCCAACATATACCTCCCTCCTACTCAAACACCCATTCTACTTTCTCTTCGATTGGTTTTCGTTTACCCATTGGCGAAGGAGTGCCAACAACACCAATATAAAAGAAGCCCAATAATTTATCCGGTCCTTCCAAACCAAAATTAACCTTCGCTTTTTCAAGATAGGTAATACCACCGGTGGTCCAGTAACCGCCTAAGCCATAAGCGGCTACGGATAAATAAATATTTTGAACAGCGCAGGCCACGGCTTCGATGTCTTCTATCTCGGGAATATTTTTGGTAGCGGTTCTTTTCATTCCGATAGAGATGATATGAGAAGCCATTAAAGGCTGCTCTTGTAATTTTAAAAACTTATCATTTTTAAACAAATCACCTGCTTCAGCTTTATACAAATCACTCTGCAATTTTGCAAAAGTGCTCAGTCCTTTTCCTGTAAAAACTTTAAAAAACCAGGGTTCGCTTTGCCCGTGATTGGGTGCCCAGGTGGCATTGGTTAGAATTTGTTGCACAATTTCGTTGGGCACTTTTTGCGTGGGATCAAACTGTTTGGGAAATACGGATCGCCTTTCCATTGCAAGGCGATTAAAACCTTCAGGTGTAATGGTCATTTTTATATTTTGTACGAAGTTGGCGCATTTTATACTCCGGCAGTTATGAAATACGAAAAACTCAATCGGGGCCGATTAAAGTTAAAAATTGCATAAATATCTGCAGCCGCAATTTATAAAAAGCAGGCTGGTGGCTATTCTACATAGCTTTTAAATTTCAATCCTCAAGATGGAGGGGAAATTGCGTACCTTCAGCCAATTAACCATCAATAATTGATGATCATTTACCGGATAACCACCCATTCATTGGTTGTCTATCCTACAAAAAAACAAATAATATAAAATATGGCTAAATCACAAGAGACGTGGAGCAAAAAAGAAAGAGAAAAGAAAAAACAGAAAAACAAAAAAGACAAGGAAGAAAAAAAGCAGGAACGTAAAGAGAATGCAAAAGAAGGCAAAAGCTTCGACGATATGATTGCATACGTTGATGAAAATGGCAATTTTACTTCTACACCACCCGATCCAAAAAAGAAGATTAAAGTAAATGTAGAGGACATCGAAATTGGCGTGCCTAAACAAAAGCCATTCGATCCGGCTGATTTGATCAGGAAAGGAACAGTTACTTTTTTTAATGAATCAAAGGGTTATGGATTTATTAAAGATTTGGAGTCGCAGGAAAGTGTTTTTGTACACATGAACTCCTTCTTAGACAACATCAAAGAAAACAGCAAAGTAACATTTGAAGTGGAGATGGGACCAAAAGGTGCTAATGCTGTCAATGTGAGACTTACCACTGTTTAAAAGATACGCTTTCAAAATGATCATTTTTTTATCGGGCCGATAAAAAAAATGATCATTTCAATTAAAGGCCGTTCTAACCCACAAAAGTTTATTTCTACTGACAGCCGATAGCATTTCTTCAATAATATTTGTCCGCATTTTTAAAATCATTGAACAATTTAGTCACTTTCCGTCCTCATTATTTTCACTAAAAAAAAATTTCAAAAATTGCCATTGCGGCCACCAATCAGTCCTATTGCGGGCATTTTTAGCATAGAAAAATCCCAATAAACAGCCATCACCTGCCGATACAATGAATTAATTTGCAGACATGAAAAAGTTATACATCTTTCTTTTCTCCGTTTTTGCATTAAGTTGTAACCAGCATTCTTCAACAAATCCGCATGTATTAATCGTAACCGCTTTCGGCGATATTGAAATAGAACTTTTTCCTGATAAGGCACCAAAAACAGTCGCTGCATTTCTCTCTTATGTAGATTCCGGGTTTTACAAAAATAGTTCGTTTTACCGGGTGGTAATGCTGGAAGGGTTGAGTGCGGATGGCAATGTGGGCCTTATCCAGGGCGGCATCTGGCAAACAAACGATCAGCAACATCCTGCAATACCGGGCATTGAGCACGAATCTACCAAACAAACAGGCTTATCCCATACCAGTGGTACGGTATCACTTGCCAGAACAACTCCAGGCTCTGCCAGTACTGAATTTTTCATTTGCATCGGTGATCAATCTCAGTTTGATTACGGTAATAATAACCAGGGCGACACGCTGGGCTTTGCAGCCTTTGGCAATGTTTCTAAAGGCATGACGGTGGTAAGAAAAATACAACAGGAACGAAAGACCGATCAAAATTTTGATAAAAAAATTGTGATAAACGATATCAGGAGGTTTTGAAGGTGTGAATGAGGAATCCATTTGTGAATGGTGAATGGCCAATGGTGAAAATGCGATGATCCGACCCCTGTTTAAACACTATTAACGTTTCATAATCTCATCTCACAATTCATATTTCACAGTTCGTCATTCACCGCAAACGAACGATCATATCTACACATTGACAATCATATCCACCGTTTCTTCCTCCACTTCAGCAAGCGTGGCTTTGTAGCGGATAATTTTTCCACCGATTAATAAAATACAGAAACTTGTTATGGCGCAAACTGCCATTACACCCGTCATAGGCAAGGCAGTTTGATTGCTTAAATAACTTACCAGTGCCGTGGTGAAGGCACCGATTCCCATTTGAATGGCGCCCATCAATGCGGAAGCGCTACCTGCATTTTTACTAAACGGTGCCATGGAAAGCGCCGAGGAATTGGGAAATGTAAAACCTTGACAACTTAGAAATACCAGTGCTAGTAATATGGTTCCGGTAAGTCCGATCCAGCCATTGAACGAAGCGATAAAAAGACTGATGCCCGTTATACTTTGGCCTAACAGAGCCACCCGGATGATCTGTTCGCTTTTGAATTTGCGCAGCATTAAACTATTCAGTTGACTTGAAATAATAAGACCGGCGGCTACCAGTGCAAAAATCCATCCGTATTCCTTTTCAGATACTTTAAAAATCTCCATAAATACGGTGGGAGAGCCAGAAATATAGGCATACAATCCTGCCGTAGCAATGGCTCCCGTAAAAGCATAAGTATAAAACTGTGGCTCTTTTAACACACTTAAAAAACTATTGAAGATTGCACCTGGTTTTAAGGAATAAGTAGGATCTGGCGGACGGCTTTCAGGTAAAATAAAATACACTGCTGCCATTATAACGGCGGCCATTACGGTAAGTGCAATAAAAATTGAATGCCAGCCGAAAGCTGCGGTAAAATACCCGCCCAATGTAGGTGCAATAATGGGCGAAACCCCTACCACCAGCATCAGCATCGAAAATATTTTAGCATTGTCTTCTACAGCAAATAAATCCCTCACCATTGCCCGGGATGCCACCATGCCGGCGCAACCGCCAAGCGCCTGCAAAAAACGCAATGCAATTAAACTATCTGCAGAGCCAGCCATAGCGCACATTGCAGAAGCCAACAGGTAAATGAAAAGTCCGGCAATCAATGGACGTTTGCGGCCAAACCGATCCAGCAAGGGGCCATAAATAAACTGGCCCAATGAAATACCGATAAAAAAACTCGACAAAGACAGAGAAACATGGGCTACCGTTGTGTGAAGATCTTCAGCAATATTGGTGAAAGCAGGCAGGTACATATCAATTGAAAATGGGCCGATCGCCGTAATCATTCCCAACACCAGAATCAATAAAAAATTTTTCCTTGCTGTCATACCAATGGTAAAATATAAAAAATAGACCGGTAACTCACTGCAGGGTTTCTACAAAAAAATTATGGCAAATAGCAGATATAAGAGGCCGATAATTGCTATGCTTTTAAAAGAGATGCTTCTCGTGGCGCAATTGGTTGATCGCTTTCTGACTTTGCATGGATACTGGTGTTTAACCGAATATTTCATTCAGTAAACCAGCCAAATGTATACCGCCTCTTAACAACTGTTGATTCAAAGTAGCTACAAAATTGAAATTGTATTTGTAATCCAGCTTTTGATCGGGTTTGGTTTCGCTGTAAATTTTTTCGGCCAACTGGTAAGATTGATATACCCACTTACTTACCGGTTGCTGCTGCAAAATCTTTTTTTCTTCTTTGGTAATATGATTGATAGCGGCTGCATATTCCGTGTAACTCAATTGCTGAAAAAGAATCAACTGGTCATCCCAAATCTGGTGCAGATTTTTTGACTCATTGAACCACAAAACTTTCACCCGATTGCCACCCAGATCATCCGGACGGCCCGTATGCATTGGCTGGTGAATATCACCTACCAGGTGAATCAACACCTTTAGGTAAAACACCTTATTGTCAGGTGAAGTTGATTTATCTTTAAGCCCGGCAGTTAAAAAATTAATCTTCGTGTAGGCATCAGTTGCAGTGTCCTTCGCCAGGTAGGTCTCAATGGCATCTTCGGTCAACCCTTCCTTAAAATTGATAAAGTGCCAGTTGTACATATAATTATAAGAAGGATCAGACTTTACAAAATCAGCCCAGTTGCTCACCATTGCCATTGATTCTGTACCCAAAATTTTAGATACTTGCCATTTAGTTTTTTTTGTAAGATGGCTTTCCGCAATTTGTCCGATAATGCGGTGGCCTTCTGTTCCCCAGGCCATGCCGGAAACAGGAAGGTAACAAACAAGCACCAGCAGGATAATAGTTTTTTGAATGGTTATTTTCATTGAAGAAAATTTATGGTGGTGTAAAATTTAACTCTGTTGGCAAAAATACGGCAATGCCGGGATAGGAAATACCCGCTTAAAATAATAATATTGCGTTAACAGGATTACGCACCGGCAAAAAATTACCAAATATCTTGATCCCCCGGCAAGGCAGCAGATATTTAAACATTATTTTTTAATCGTAAAACCTGCATCCACCCAATCTTTGGTCATCATTTGCAACTGATGATGGAATTTTATAGAACGGCGTTCTTCCTTTTCAGCCGAATACTCACTAATTTAGCGGTTCAAAAAAAAACAATATGAAAAAGATACTAACGATCATTGCCATTGTTGCGGGCAACTTTATTTATGCGCAAACATTGGTAACTCCCCAGCCGAGTACCACTCAAACCCTGAAACAAAATTTCGGGTTAGCTACCATCGAGTTATCGTACAGCAGACCCAATTTAAAAGGTCGTAAGGCGATAGGAGATTTGGTTCCCTTTGGTAAAGTTTGGCGTACAGGAGCCAACAATGCTACCGTACTTACTTTTGGCGATGAGGTAACCATTGGTGGCAAAAAAATACCTGCAGGAAAATACGGATTGTTGTCAATACCTGATAAAGACAATTGGACCTTGATCATCACCAAGCAGGTGGACGTATCTTCTCCTTCCGCCTACAAACAGGATATGGATATGGTAAGAGTTGATGTAAAACCAATGATGATGAAAGATAAGCTGGAAACTTTTACGATGCAGTTTGCAAATGTTACATCCAATTCCTGCGATCTGCACCTGATGTGGGAAAATACCGCTGTTTCACTACCAATCTCAACAGATGTTGAAACAAAAATAATGGCGCAGATTAACAATATCATGACGAAGGACAACCTACCTTACTTTAATGCAGCTATGTATTATATGGACAATGGAAAAGATTTGAACCAGGCGCTTACCTGGTTTAACAAAGCAGCCGATCAAAATCCAACTGCATACTGGGTGCTTCATCAAAAAGCCAATTGCCTGGCTAAGCTTGGTAAAAAACAAGATGCCATTGCCACAGCTACCAAATCAATGGAACTAGCTACTACAGCAAAAAATGGTGATTATGTAAAATTGAATGAAGACCTGATCAAGTCGCTTAAGTAAGCATTTTTAAATCAGTTTTCGTTAAAATATAATTGGCCGGACGCTACAAATAAATGGTAGCTTCCGGCCATTTTCATTTGGGGGTGAATGATGAATAGTCAATCAATGTCGTTTACTTAAGGCTTTTTAAATTTATTTTGCATTTAATGCAAAGGCATAAAACAATGAAGTACATACGTCATGGTTCGTATTTAAAACAGTAACTGGATAAGCTGCCTCTTTTGGTACGGTACCGACGAAGTCGATATTCAAAAAAGCAAAGCATATTTTTTAGAAAGAAATAAAACAGCAGCGTTCCAGTTACGCAGCCCCGGCGGCTGTGGAGGCAACTCTTTAAAAAGAAAAGAGAGAAAGTGAACAGACGACTATTATGAGTTTTTTAACCAGCTTTAGATAAGAGGTTTTTTGCCAATTGTAAGTCTCTGCTTTCTTTTTTTTCTTGATAAAACCCTTCGACTTCGCTCAGGGTGAAACAAAAAAAATCAAGGCTGAAAATAAAAAGGCTGAAATTTCCAACATAAGCCTAAAATCAAGGATCCCGAAAGCTTTCGGGA
>JBGSMI010000021.1:0-9433 GCA_041740215.1 Ferruginibacter sp. | reverse complement strand
GCAATTTTACCACGAGAATTCAGCGGCCAATTTTATAGCGTTGGGACGACCTTTTTTATTTGGTTTCTTTGCCTGCTCCAACTGCCGTTGCAGGACAGCAGCATATTGCGACCTCGATCAACGTTTGAAAATTTAATTTTGTTGTCTGTGGACATTCTTTTGTAATATCGGACAAACTTTAAAATTTATTCAATCATAAAATATGGCAGACAATAAAGGAATAAACTTTTTCTTCGTAATCATAGCAATCATTACGGGAAGTGCATTGTGGAAGAAATTCGATTTCGAAACATTAAAATTTGAGAAACCAGCATTAGCAACTATTTACTTTATCGCTTTTGTGGTCTCAACTTTCGTTCTAATAAAAAAATATAAAAATAGACATAAGAAATAGAAACTTTGAGATGACACATGGACATTTATTTAAAAAAGGATTTTGACAAAGCTCCGTGTTGGATAAGCGTTTTAAGACCTACTCGCCGGGCATCAATCCACTAATCTGCAGAGAAGTGTGTGGCATGACCACCGCTCGCTTAATCAATCTGCCATAGCTATCATAAACCTGTAATTGATCTTTTTCTACACCACGCACACTTATAGTTTAAAAGGCCATTGAAGTTATAGGGCATACCTCTAATTCGATTGTTTTTTGGGCAAATCCGTTCAAAAATCTAATAACAGAAAACGCCAACCTTCCATCAAAATCTATCTGTTGTAATCTATAGTTGCTTTTATCAGTAAAACTATTACTGTCTTGATAAACATACTTAAAGAGCTAGACGACATTTTAGTTTACTTCGCCGTCAATCTGCTCTTTAGCAACGAAGCCATCAATAGCTGGATTTTTGTAATCATCGAACCGATTGGATTTTTTTAACTGGCTACAAATCATTGTGGTTCGTTTTCTCAGTTGCCTTGGTTCGTGTCTCACGAACCACACTACGCTATAGACCTTGAAATCACTACACTGTGTCCATTTAATGATTAACAGAGTAACAGAGTGAGCAGAAAATAAAAGCCCTGAAAAATGAATCCCGGTCAGTCTTTGCTACTAACCGGGATCAATTAAAAAACATAATTTAGTTCAGCTTTGCCGACATAAATTCCACCAATTTATCATCACTCATTTTATTGGTTGTAGATTCGTCTGTACGGGTGTTTTTAAACTGTGGCGTATCAGCAAGATAATGAATGAACTGCTCCTGCACCTGTCCGCTACCCGTTACATGAATGTAAGTTGCATTCTCAAGATGAGTGGCAATTTCTTTAAAAAATTTTGCCTGCAAAGATTTTTGGTGATTATTAGCAGTTTTTTCATTTGAGTTTGAGGAATTTTTTTCCCCTTTAACAGAGGCAAGCACCGAAAGAGCTTCAGCCTCCGGCGTATCTTTTCCTACTATTACTGCTGCCTGAGAATCCATCCATACACCGAATTGTTTTTGATTGGCCATGTGTTTAAGTTTTATTTACACCCATCGTTCAATTATTGTACCGTTAAAAAAGGCAGCAATTGATGGGATCAATAATCTGGTAGTTTCATGATCAACCAACAGACCCATTTATCCTCCAAAAACCTGTGTGTAAAATGTACGGCCCTGCCTGTCTTTTGCAATACCGATACCAATGTATTTATAACGGCCCAGCATATTCTTTCGGTGGCCTGCTGAATTTTTCCACATGTTGACCACCTCTTGACCCGTTGAGGCGCCGTACGCAACATTCTCTGCAAAACTACTGATCGATTTGATTTTTACTTTCGCCTGCGAATTTCTTTTTGCAAAACCTGCATGCCCAAATCCAACCCGGCCTCTCGCCATATCTGAACTGTGCTTTTGTGCAATATCATTTAGCTCATTGCGCATAATCAGCGCAGGCATTCCCTTCGATTTTCTAAATTGATTGGTTAAATTGTAAACATCCTGCAAGAGACTTGCAGTGGTATTGTTTGGTGCGAAGGAACTGGAACTTACAAAAAGTGTAAACAAACTGATGGTGGCAAACAAGCTGATGTGTTTCATGTTAGGATATTTTTATCGAAGATAAGACAAGTTATGTACCAAAAAAGTACCGATACTGCTGTATTACATCTCAAATTGCAGTAGCAGATTAGTTACCCTACCGTGTGTTTCACCGACCACCGCTTGCCGCTATGTCTGATGGTGTACCAAACGGTAACAATTTGTTATGCACCCTACATTTGCAATAATAATTTCCTTTCTGTGCCTACATTCATAATGATAGTTAATAATATCATTTGAGTTTACTCATCTTTACCCCAACAAAAACACCCGCCAACGCACAACTAATTACTGTTAATCCAATCAAAAACGGTGTAATGGTCTCATACTGCAGGTGCTTCATTATTTTCATTTCGATAATACCAATTAACAACGACAACAAAATGCCGGTAACAAATCCTGCAATACCATATTGTATTTTCATAATTCAAAGGAATAAATAAAGCAATACATGCGATTTTGTTTTAACTTTCGCATTATGAAGTTAGCATTATTAATACCGGTTGCATTTAAAAATCCGGAAGGCTCCTGCGATCAGGACACAATTATTTTAGCAGGAGATATTGGTGGTACCAAAGCCAATATATTACTAAGCCGTTTCTGTACAGATGGTTTGATAACCATTAAAGAAAACCGCTTTGTAAGTAAAGATCATGACACCATCGATGATATACTTTCCCAATTCTTAGAAGGACAACCCAAACCCGATAAAATCTGTTTTTCGGTAGCGGGACCCGTCATAGATGGAAAGGTAAAGTTTACCAACCTCAGTTGGCAAATCGATAGTGAAGAAATCAGTCAGCATTTTGGAGGAATTCCGGTTGCGATTTTAAATGATCTTGAATCGACCGCTTATGGTTTGGCAGGGCTGCGTAAAGATGAACTGAGTACGCTTTGCCAAGGTACCAATGAAACAAACGGTAACATTGCTATCCTTGCTGCAGGTACAGGTTTGGGAGAGGCTGGTCTTTATTTTGATGGAAACCAATACCACCCTTTTGCTACCGAAGGAGGCCACTGCGACTTTGCACCCCGTACACCGAGGGATGTAGAGGTATTAACTTTCTTATTAAAAAGACATGAACACGTAAGCTGGGAAAGATTGCTGAGTGGAACCGGTATTTTTACCATCTGGCAATTTCTTACAGAGGTTGAAAAAAAATCAAGTCCGGCCTGGCTGTTGCAACAAATGGAAAATACCGACCCTGCTCCTATTATAAGTAAAGCTGCTTTGGAAGGCACCTGTGCCGTATGTATGGAGGCGATTGAAATGTTTAACCGCTATCTTGCTGTAGAAGCTGTAAATCTTATTTTAAAATTGAAAGCTACCGGCGGACTTTATCTTGCCGGCGGTATAGCACCCAAACTTCTACCCTTGCTAAATCCGGCAATCTGGAAAGAAGCCTTTGAAAAAAGCGGACGCATGCGGAAACTGCTAGATGAGGTTTCAGTTTATGTAGTACTCAATCAAAAAGCACCTTTACTGGGGGCATCTTATTACGCTTGTTTAAGTATTTAAGTATGGAAAAAGACTGCCAGGAGATGATCTTTTTTTTTAAATTAATCCGGCAAAATTTTCACCATTATATTTTTATAAAACACGTTACTTTTAGGATCGTGGCCTTGTAGTGCAAACGTTCCTTTGGAAAGAACACGCATTGCATCTCCTTCGCCGCGTTGCACGCCTTCAGGCTCGGTGTAATCCACCACAGTTTTACCGTTTATTTTTATGATCACTCTTTTACCCTGCACTTTAATATATTCGGTATACCACTCATTGTCTTTTACATACACTTCCTTCACATCGTCTATTCCGTAAAGGCTGCCGGATTTGCGCCAATCGGTATGTGAATTATTTACCTGCACTTCATAACCTTTGGCAGGCCAGCCGCCCTGCTGAAATGCTGTGTGAAAATAAATGCCCGAATTTGAACCGGGAGTTGTCATCACTTCAGTTTTAAATTCAAAGTTTTTAAAACTGTGCTGGCTTACATCACCATCATAAAACAAATGCGCCACATTGCCATTTACTACAATCATTCCATTTTCAACCGAAAAGCTTTCAGCATTGTCCCCTACTTTCCAGTTTTGGAGCGACTTTCCGTCAAAAAGGGAAGTCCAACCCTTTTTGGATTCATACACTGAAAATGATGTGAAGGCCGCCAGGGCGATACCCATAAAAATAAAAGTTAAAACTCGCTGCATAGCAAAATTTATTAAGTTCAGGAAAAAATGTAAAACGAATCTATAGCATTTTAATGAATTGAGGGTTCAAAGTAATTTAAACCCTATTGATAAAACAATTTAACCCGCTCCTTTTCATTGGTGGCCAGATAACGGTTTAAAAAATTTTGCTGATCCTGTATCCGCAGTTTCAGTTTACCAATCCTGCTATTGATGGTTCCGGTGTCATACTGAAAATTTTCAACCTTTTGTCCCAGTTGTTTAAGTTTTAAATCGGCAGCAGAAAGTAACATTGAAATAGGTTCCAGCATTGCCTTAACCTTTGAATCAGCCTTATAGGGAATAAACCGATTGTTACGGTATTGAATAAATTCGTTGAAGATGTTATTGGCTTTATTTAAATCCGCTACGGCAGCATTATAAAAATCCATATCTTTTTCACCATACACAATAGCTATTTTCATTTGATTGAAGGCCAGCCAGTTTTTTATCCGTTCATTGTCTACGCCGCTTCGCTTTATCCTGATGGCTGCAACTTCCAATTGCTGCAGGCTATCTAAGTGAAAAAATGCGTTGACCGAGTCTTCCACGTTATAAACAGCCTTGTCGCCCTTTGAATAAAAAACGCCTTTCCTGAATTCATGATCTGTTAACGGATTGGGAAGTAACTGCCAAAGCGGATCAAATGGTATATGGGTTTGAATAAACTGAACAGGCCTGACTAAAAAATAATGGACGTTGCCGCTGGAATTAGCATCCCAGGTTGGATCACATAAGTACCATTCATTCTCCTGCGACACTGCACACCAGCTATGTCCGGCACTGTTTACGGAGCCGGATTGTTTGGTGTATCCACTCACAACAAATGACCGGAATCCACATTTTATTGCAAGATCAGTAAACAAGGCTGAATAATTTTCGCATACACCTCTCTTTCTCCTCAAGGTAGCTGCAATTTTTTCCTCCGGATACAATGTCCAGTTGATGGAATACATACTGTCTTTATCATATCGTATATTTGTGATAACCCAACCATAAATAGCACTTAATCGTTCCCTATCGGTTTTATAATTTGATAGAATGTATCGGGCAATTGAATCGGCAGAATAGGTTTTAGCCACTGGTATATTTGGTATACGATGATTGAATGAGGCGAGTTCATATTGCTCCTGTCCTTTTGCAATGAGGCTATAAAAAACAATAAGACTGATAACAAACAGAGCTTTCATGGTTTAAAATTATTACAAAAGGAGCTAATGTAGAAAACCATTTTTACCATAGAAACGAATCCGATCCTTTTCGGAGCGAAAAACCCCGCTGACAGTACTGCCATTTTTTGAAATACGGAATGGACCTTTGCCAATTGGGTAAATTTTCCTGCATGCGCATTGATTGTTATATTTGATGAAACAATTCAATTTAAAAAGTTAACACAACATCTATGAACAAATTTAATCAGGTACAGGATGCCGCAGGTGCAACACATGTAATCTTTACCAGGCATATCACCAATCTTACTATTCAAAGCGGAACAGCTAAAATACACATCAATAGTGGCGGCTCTTCGATGACCGTTCACACGAAACTTACTATAAAAGAATTGTTGGCTATTATTGCTACCGACACCAACCATACTATACCTCCACAAATATAAAGACTAAAAAAAGTGAACGCCTTAATATTCATCTCAGACATTGTTTGCCGTTAGTGAATTTCGAGGAACAATAAAATTGGGCTGTAGTAAGATCGAAGAATGGGATTTTGGCTTAACAATAAATTGCAGCAGCAATAAAGACATCGAAAATCAAATTCCATGCTTACTTTTTTATCCGGGTATAGTCCTATATTTATGCTAATTTTTTTTTATCATTATGATTGATACCAATATCATAAAAGATCATGTTACAGCAATGTTGATAGAAGGACTGTCGAAGATGCTTGTTTACCATAATTTAGAGCATACGCTGGATGTAACCGAACAGTGCTTAACCATTGCAAAAGAAGAAGGCATTACCGATTTGAAGGAATTGGAGGAATTAGAAATCGCTGCACTTTATCATGATACCGGTTTTATTTTTACAAACGATGGCCACGAAGTTAAAGGATGCGAAATAGCCAGGAAACAATTGCCAGGTTTTGGTGTAACACAAAAAAGTATCGACGTTATTTGCGGGCTAATTATGGCCACTAAAGTTCCGCAACAGCCTGCAAACCAACTACAGCAAATCATTTGCGATGCAGATCTGGACTATCTTGGCAGAAACGATTTTTATCAAAAAGGCAACGCCCTGCGGAATGAATTGATTGCGTACAACCTAATTACGAACGAACATGATTGGGAAGAAAGACAATTGAATTTTTTGAATAGTCACCAATATTTTACAAAAACATCTTTAAAAAAAAGGGCGCCATTTAAAAATGAGTTCCTGATCGAACTGCTAAAACTCAAAAACCCAACAACGAGATAGCTACTAGTGTTCTATTAAGCTTAAAGTGACTCGAAGTGATCACACGAATCTTAAACACAAATTACACGAATTAAGCATTAACTATTGTATCTAAAGCGAGTTTTATAATTCGTATTTTAAGCATACATTTTAAGCCATTTTAAAGTTAATACAGCGCTAGCTGAATTGCCCCTACGACATAAAAGCATTTTTTCTAAAAAAGATGAATACAAGAACGGATAAAGGATGAAAAATGAAAAACCTTTTATGTGTTGGTTTTATCTTAAACCTTAGATTGCTTTTTTGTCTAATATCAAGTCAGCCTTAATTTCTGGAAAAATTTTTAATGAGATACCACCCCAAAAATCAATATCCGGCAATCAATTTACGTTTTCATCACAACTGATTTACTCAGGGGTATAGCTAAAGACTCATTTTGTTAGCTGAACATCGTCTTTGAGAATTTTGCTGTTCAATTAAATTACCAATCAGGCATTTTTTTATCTGGTGAATACTGCATGGCATAACAAACATAATACGCAGCATCAGCCTTTAGCCTCTTCGTTTTTATCAAATTGCTCCTGCATCCAGCATTTAAATTCGTTCATGTTTTCTGAAAGTATTTCCTTTAGTTTCAAAACAACCTCATTGTATTCAGATTGTCTTTGTTTATAAAGCAGTGAGTTCTCCAATACTGAATCGTCTGGTAGCACATCTTCAAGGTTTACGCCCAATATTCTTACGATACGTTTGCAAACCTCGGCCGTAAGAGCCACTTGGTTGTTTTCAATTTTAGAATAGTTTGACTGAGACATAAAAAGCAACTCAGCCATCTCAGTTTGAGTAATTTTTTTTTGTTCTCGCAGTTGTTTAATGATACTACCGGGCATAGGTAACAGTTTAGGTTTATTGATATTCAGAATATGATTAAAGTTATCCAGAATATGAATAGGCTGCAAATATTTTATGGAAGAATTTTAAAAGCAAAAAGTCAAAGGCTTGTTTAAGTGGCAGGCAGCAATCGCAAAGAAAGAGCTGCCCCTGGTACACCGCTTGCCGCTTTATCAGGTATGGGTATTGGCGGCTTTAGCAATGTGGAAACTGACTTTGTTTTTGACCTTCAAGTGGACTTTTGGAAAAGCTCTAGCCGTGGTGTCAGCAGCGCATTGGCAGGTAAAAGTTTTGGAAAGAACTTTTTTAAAGGTGCAGGTGTAAAGATTGGGCCAAAGTGAATACTTGGTGTAGCTTCCGCTCGATTTGAAAAAGGGCTGCAAACCGTATTTAACCACTACGACTTGTATGGCAAAGATTGCATTAAAAAGTTTGGTGCTGGTTTTTATTGGAAATCATTTGCAGCGGGGTTTGCCGGGGTCCGGCTAAAAGAAGGATTAGGCTGGGGCTTTGATCAAATTGAAAGTTTTAAAGAATCCGGCTTTCAAGTTGGAACTATTGAATTAGACAGCGTTGCTGCAGATGTTACTAAGAAAATATTACTTAAATCAATGTCTAAAGAATACAAGAATTATCTTAAAGAAAACGAAAAAGACGATTGGCTAACCTTTTTTAATGGTTTGGCACAAATCATGATTTTTCATTCCGGCTGGTAACACTGAAAATAATTGTATGAAAAAATCATTTTTATTTAGCATTATAATGTTAGTGCTTTTTCAATCCTGTACAATAAAAAGTTTTATTCGCAAAAACAGGCAAATTGATTTACTGCCTAATTACATTTCAACAGATTCAATAAGAATTATTAGTCCTGCACTTAGATTACATTCTATATTGGGCAATAAAATTGAATGGCCTTTACCTTTATCAATCACTAAGCAAAACATATTTAAGAATCAACTTCTTCATTTACTTGACTCCCAGAAAATTACACTTCGTGATAATTTTTTAATATCCGGGGATTGCCTTACCAACAAAATACATGCGGAAAATTGGACTGATTACACGTGGGACCTTGCGAACACATACAAATGCCTAAAAATTGAGCCAAAGCTTTATACAATTTTTGTTATCCATATGCTTGAGATTTGGGAGTAGCAAGTCAATAACACAAATTACAATTCCGAGATACGTTCTTTTGTTAAGGTCTTTTATAGGAATCGTATCATCTATTCAAGATGTTATCTTTATAAAAAACCGCTCACAAACAAAGAACAAAAAGCATTTGAAAAACAGACGCCTATTCTTTTTTTAAAGACGATCAAATAAAGTATGTTGTACAAAAGGTCACCGAAGACTTATTCAAACGCATAAAACCAAAATAATTTCACGACAATAAAAACTTTACACCATGCCACTCCTGCACACACTCCTGCTCCTGCTGTACAACACAGTGTTCGTGTACACCTTTACACTTCCCGGTATTGGCAACGGCAAATCAACCTCAGTAATCATGCAGGCAAATAAATACTACTGCTAAACACTGCCGGCCAGTGCCAGCATTACCCGCAGTATGCCGGGCTACAGCAGTTGCAACAGCAGTATGCCAGCACTCTTGTTGTTATCGCCATCCCCTGCAACAACTTCAATAATATAGAGCCTGACAGCAATGAAGAAATACAACAGTTTATCCAGCAATACCAGCTTAGCTTTCCTGTGGCAGCCCGGCAAGATGTGGTGGGTGATGAAGCCCATTTGCTGTACCAATGGCTGGCGCACCAGCAGCAAAATGGCGTGATGGATGTACTACCCCGCTGGAACTTTACCGGGATACACATTGGCGAAAAAGGGCTGATAGAAAAAGTATTTGATCCGGTGGTAAGTCCGCTGGGC
>JBGSMI010000423.1:0-7261 GCA_041740215.1 Ferruginibacter sp. | reverse complement strand
TTCGCTCTGGATATATTTTATAGCTCCTGTTGGTGCTATGTTACTTGCCGGTCTTTTATACAAATTGGTTTACATAATTATAAACGGGGACTGCATCAACATGATGCTGCACCTGAACGGAAATTGTGATGAGAGTGTTACTTATAAACCGGAGAAATTTAAAAGTTACAATTAGATATTATGCAAACAGTTGGCCGCTATACAGGAAACATTATAACCATCACTGTTGAACAAATGAGAACGGTAGATTATTTGATGGAAAATAAATATGGTATCAACATGTTTCAAATGATGGAGAATGCAGGCAGGTCACTGGCACTTCTTGCACGTAAATATTTTTTAGATGAAAAAATAAGCAATAAAAAAATTGCCGTACTGGCTGGTAAAGGTGGAAATGGCGGCGGTGCATTAGTGGCAGCACGCAGGTTAAAAAGCTGGGGAGCGGATGTGCAGATATTTTTATCTAATGCTGAAAGTGAATTAAAAACTATTACAAAAGTTCAATTGGGCATTCTTCAAAAAATTGCTGTACCAATATTGCCTGCCCATGCCCTTAATAAAGATCACCGCTTTGATATGATATTGGATGGAATATATGGATATGCATTACAGGGCTCTCCCGATGCAACGGCGGCGTATATGATTGATTGGGCCAATGATCAGCAGTGTCCTGTTATATCACTGGACACTCCATCTGGAATTGAACTGGAAACAGGCAGAATAAATACGCACACTATCATTGCTGATGCAACACTAACCATTGCATTACCCAAAAAGGCGCTCCTTTGTAAAGATTGTATGAAATACACCGGCGATCTATTCCTGGCAGACATCAGCGTACCGCCGAAACTTTATGAAGAACTGCATTTAAAAAATTCAATTCCTGACTATTTTTCAACCGGCGATATTGTACAATTATGCAGCATTAACTGATTACGATATAGCCGGGCTAATAAAAATAATTATTATGGCAACAGAAAGCAAGTTCAGTATCTGCCTTACAGATATACCAATGAACACACCGTCCAATGATGCAATTTACATCAGTGGTAATTTTAACAACTGGCAAACCAATAATGAAGATTTCAGGATGGTAGTGGATGAACATGGAATTTATCATGTAATCATCAATAAAATTCCCGGGGAAACAATTGAATTTAAATTTACCAGAGGTAGCTGGAATACGGTTGAGTGTGATTATAATGGTAATGATTTACCTGACCATCATTTAAGCATCAGTAATGAAGCTGTTTGCTTTTTTACTAAAGTACAAACCTGGAAAGATTTGTGTGATGAAGATGAGAGAGTCACTCCCGGGGTCAGCATTTTTGAACACAATTATTTTATTCCACAATTGAACAGGTACCGGCGGGTATGGATGTATCTGCCTCCGGATTATCGGTCAAACACATCATCTCATTATCCGGTACTTTATATGCAGGATGGACAAAATCTATTTAAATGGGGCATATCTTCTGTAAATGGAAAATGGAACATAGATCATTCACTCAATAAACTGTTTTCGCATGGCATGCCGGGAATCATCGTTATCGGAATTGATAATGGCGGTAATAACCGCATTGATGAATATTCACCATGGGTAAATCCAAAGCAGGGAGGTGGACAGGGACAAGAATATATCGAATTTATTTCCGGTACACTTAAGCCGGATATAGATCAAAGATTACGTACTGCAGCAGACCGTGACAATACAGCCATCATGGGCAGTTCAATGGGAGGGTTAATTTCCCTTTATGCCATTTTAGCCAAACAGGATATTTTTGGCAAGGCCGGAATATTTTCACCGTCTCTTTGGTTTACGGATGAAATCTTTGCATTTACAGCGCAAACAGAAAAGCAATATTCCGTAAAAATTGCATTGCTGGGTGGAGAACAGGAAAGTGAATCTATGATGAATGATTTACTGGCACTGTACAATACACTCAGGGATGCTGGCTTTGGCGAAGATGAATTGCATTTGGATTTTTACCGGGATGGTGTTCACCAGGAGTGGTTTTGGGAAAGGGAGTTTGGCCATGCGCTGATGTGGCTTTTTGGAAGTGAAGAAATGCAACACGATGAAGAAGATCTGCTCACAATAAAAATAGTACGAAACGGTGTCGCGAAGCTTTACTTCTCCAATCCTTATTCCGGACTTGCCAAATTATGTCTTATCAATTCTTATGGTAAAATGGTTTGGCAGCAGGAGACGTCTGCTACAAAACAACATTTCCATTTACCGACACAGTTAAGCGGAAATATGATAGCAAAAGCAGTATTGAATAATGGGAAATATTTATTTAAGAAAGTGAAGCTCTAAATTTTACAACTACATATACCGGCTTATTTTTAATGCTCTATTTGGTAATACCTGGCTCGCTGTAAGGTTACTTTCGCTAAAGCGTCTAAATTATAGACGTTTGAAATAAAAACTGATTACGCACAAAGCGCTGAGATTTACCAGGCTTCTGCAGGATTGTACACCATTTGCATTTCACCTGTTTTATTTGACAGCCATTGATGATGTCTTACAATGATATACTGCCCATACTGTTTACAACCCTTTGTCGTTGGAACAATTTAAAGGTGAGGCAATACAGATTGTAATCGAATAATGGTTGTATCATTTAAAAACGGGTAGATAAAAAATTATAACCAATGAAAAAGATAAAGTACTTATTTCCTTTGCTTGTTGTACTAAACGTTGCATTTGTTTCAAATGCACAGACGGTGATAAAAGGATTTGTGAAAGACGCATCAACAATGAAACCTGTTCAATTTGTAAGTATTTATTTTGAAGGTGGAAAAGGTGTAACCACAGGAGCGGATGGTAGTTACTCCATTATCACCAATAAGACCGGGCAGATTACACTGAACTATTCTTTTACAGGATATAAAAAAGTTGCCAGGAAAATTAACCCTGGTATAGAACAGACGATTAACGTTGAACTTGAATTATCTGAATCATTAAAAGTAGTAGTAGTAAAATCAAGAGGAAGGATAAAGTATAAGAACCGTGATAACCCTGCAGTAGCATTAATAGATCTTGTTATTGAGAATAAAAGTAAAAACAAGGTTAAAGCGTATGATTATGTTCAATACCAGCAGTATGAAAAACTATCGCTTTCATTAACCAATAAGCCGGAAAAATTACTCAATAACAGGCTTTTCAGAAAATATAAATTTATACTTGAAAATATAGATACGACCTCTGTAGAAGGTAAATCACTGTTGCCCATCTACCTGGAAGAGAAACTGACAGATCAGTTTTTCAGGAAAAATCCGGAAAAGAATAAAACTGTTTTGCTGGGAGAGAAAAAAGTAAACTATGGAGACTTCCTTGACGATAATGGCATCAGCCAGTATTTGAAAAGATTGTATGCTGACATTAATATCTATGACAATAATATCAGCGTACTTGCTACACAGTTTTTAAGCCCGATCGCAGATATGGGGCCTACCTTTTACCGTTATTATATCCGGGATACTGTTGTGTTGGATGGGGTAAAACTGGTTCAATTATATTTTACTCCACGCAATACCAATGACCTTCTTTTCAGGGGAACGATGTTCATTACTTTAGATGGCAATTACGGTGTTCAAAAAATCAGCATGACCATCAGCAAAAATGCTAATTTAAATCTGACAAGAGAACTCAGAATTAATCAGGATTTTGAAAGAGCGCCTGATGGCCGTTTTCACGTTATTAAAAGTAGTATGCTTACAGACCTCGCCCTTTCAAAAAATGCATCGGGCAGCATATTAGGGGAACGAACAGTGTCGTTAAAGAACTTTGTAGCCGACATGCCTGCCCCTGACAGTGTGTACCAGGGAAAAGATTTTATTTCCAGGTGTACGCCTGATTGTGCTAATGACAGCTATTGGATAAGAAACAGGCACACGCCATTGACAAACGTTGAAACAAAAGCCTATTATAATATTGACAGCCTGAAAAATATGAAGTCTTTTAAAAGGTCGGGAGAATTGATCTCACTCGTATTTTCCGGCTATTATAATTTTGGCAAATGGGAGCTGGGTAATACCAACAGCTTCTATAGTTTTAACCCGGTGGAAGGGTTCAAACTAAAAGTGGGTGGTCATACCACGCCCAAGTTCAACAAATCTTTATACTTCGATAATTATATTGCTTATGGTTTTAAGGACAAAAAGTTTAAATACCTTTCTGCAGCTACTTATTCGTTCAACCATAAATCTGTTTACACTTTTCCACTGAATTATTTGAAATTCACTTATCAATACGATACTAAAATACCTGGCCAGGAGTTACTGCTTGTACAGGAAGATAACCTGCTTTTATCCATTAAAAGAGGTAATAATAATAAATGGCTCTATAACAATTTTATAAAAGCAGAATATGTAAGAGAATTTGGTAAAGGCCTGCGCTATACATTTACATTCAAAAACTGGAAACAAACACCCGCTGGTGACATCAGCTTTCAAAAGAAAACGGATGATACTTTTCTAAAAGATATCACTACTTCAGAATTGTCTGGAGAAATAAGGTGGGCACCCAATGAACAGTTTTACCAGGGTAAAAATTTCAGGATACCCATTTTTAATAAGTACCCTATTTTCAGGCTGCGTTATATTGCCGGTATAAAAGGGCTTTTGAATGGTGAGTATAACTATCAAAACATTAACCTTAGTGTAGAAAAAAGATTTTATCTCTCACAACTTGGCTATACTGATTTATTGCTGGAAGGCGGAAAGATTTTTGGCAAACTTCCCTACCCATTACTTACTATACACAGGGCTAATCAAACCTATGCCTATCAGCTAAATTCATATAACCTGATGAACTTTATGGAATTTGTGAGTGATCGGTTTGCCGCAGCTAATTTAGACTTCTATTTCAATGGTTTTCTCTTTAATAGATTGCCTGTAGTAAAAAAACTAAAATTAAGAGAAGTAGCCAGTTTCAGAATTCTTTATGGTGGGGTTAGTGATCAAAATAATCCTGATAAGACATCCAATCTTCTTAAATTCCCTACCGACAATAAAACAGGTGAGCCTACAACCTTTGCATTTAACAAAACTCCCTATATTGAAGTAAGTGTTGGTATTGCCAATATTTTTAAACTGGTAAGACTAGATCTTGTAAAACGTCTCACTTACCTTGATAATCCGGGCATCGCCACCTGGGGTATCAGAACAAAAGTGAGGTTTGACTTTTAATGTTAATAATTATTTCAATTACATGGAAGCATATCCCTATTATTTTAAAGATGACATAATCGTTGCATTAAATATTAATAAAGTTGTCTCCTGATAAACCTTCTTTGAAAAGTATAATATTATACATGATTTCACTTTTTTTTATGATTTTGTAAGGTCATGTTGGTTTCTACGACTACAGGCTGTAGTAAACCCGTAACTTTTTTATAGCCCACAATAGTTTATGAACTATGCAATAAGAAAAGATTTCAATAATTCTACAACTAAAGTAAACGGTTGGGCGATTTTTGGTGGGTATCTATTTTGTCTGCAAATGTCTTTAAAACTGGCAGGCATATTGACTATTATTAATGAATATTAAACGGAATCAAACGGAATCAAGAACTGCCATATTGATTTTTGCCCGGCCTCCAAAGGAGGAAATGCGCTATAAGCAACTGCATGCCAGCCAAAGCATTAACCTGCGCTTGCATACTGCCTTGTATAATAAAACAATCCAGGTGGCAAAAGCCACCGGACTGCCTGTTTTTATTGCTGATAAATCAGTCCAAACCGGGAATAGTTTTGGGGAAAGGCTTGCTCATTCGATAGATGTTGTTTTCCGGCAAAATTATAGCGCCGTTATTACCATTGGCAATGATTGCCCGCAATTGTCTACCGAAATATTATTAAAGGCTGCAGGAGAATTAAATAGTAGGGAGCTGGTCTTGGGGCCAGATAGAAACGGTGGGGTTTATTTAATTGGCATATCGGCATCACTATTTAATGCAACAATAATCAACGCTATTCCGTGGCAATCAAAAAATGTCTTCTTATCTCTGTGCGCCTGCGCTGAAAACATTAAAACTGATGCTACAATACTGAGCACATTAAGCGATTTTAATAAATTAAGTGAATATTATTTTTTCAGGAATATTCTTTCTCCTTTACATAGCTTTATTAAGTTAATTACAGCTATTATCTTCAGCGGTACCGCACAAAGCGCTTCTACGTTCTCTTTTAGATATAACTTCATCTATTTCTGCATTAAACAGTTCCGGGGTCCTCCTGCATTCTGCTAATTCTCCGACCAATCTAATTTCAGTTATTTCTAAATTTTAATTATGAAGCAGTGTATATCACTACTAAGTTTTATTCTTTTTTCACTATCGTCGTTTGCCCAGGTAGATCTGAATGTAAATGTTACCAATTCGCTTTCGCTCAAATCCGTTAGCGGTGTAAAAGTGACACTGCAGAACAGGGAAATTGGTTACACTGAAACACAACTGACTAATGCGCAGGGGAAAGTTATTTTTAAATCATTAAAGATTGCAGGCACATACAGCGTTACATCAGATGATGAAGGCTATTTTAGAGACAGCATTGATAACCTGCAGTTCAGGGCTAATGAATTCCCTTCGGTTAACTTAGTCATTACTGAGAAAAAAGCGAATGAGCTAAAAGGAATAACAATTTATTCAGGAGCTTCCAGAATAAATACTGTAAACGCAGAAGTATCGTCGCAACTGAAAAGAACAGAACTCGAAACCTTACCTGTTGAAGGCAGGGATATTACCCGTTCTCTATTCCGTCTGCCGAATGTTACACAGGCCACAGGCTTTTATCCTGAAGCACCCAATGTAAGTGTTAATGGAGCCAACTCACTTTTTAATTCATACCTCATAGATGGGATGGATAACAACGAACAATTTTTAGGCGGCCAAAAGTTTGCCATCCCTTTAGGCTTTACACAAAATGTAACAGTGCTCACCAATAATTATTCTGTAGAATTTGGAAATACAGCTAATGGCATTTTCAATATTACATCCAGAAGCGGCAGCAATGATTTTAAAGGCGAAGTGTTTTATTTAACAAGACCAGGGCCAGGTATCGACGGCAAAACTAATTTTACTCAAAAAGATTTATCTGGTAATGCTGTAAAAAATGGGTTTCAGCGTCAGCAGGCAGGTTTTGCGTTGGGCGGAGCCATCAAAAAAAATAAAACATTTTATTTTATCAATGCAGAACAAACCATTGACATAAAGGATAACCTGCTTAGCTCTCCGCAATTGGGTGTAAATGCAAG
>JBGSMI010000188.1:0-113939 GCA_041740215.1 Ferruginibacter sp. | reverse complement strand
ATTTCTTCCTTCATTTCACCAATCAACTCTTTGTTTACTTCAGAAAAATTATTAACAAAATTCAACGGATTTTGAATTTCGTGGGCAATGCCCGCTGTGAGTTCACCAAGGGAGGCCATTTTTTCCGATTGGATGAGTTGGGATTGGGTGGATTTTAAATTGGATAGTACATGCTGTATTTCGTCTTTCTGTCGGCTAAGCAGGGTATTTGCTTTCCGCTTGCTGCGTACATTTCTATTCAATAAAAGGGCGATGATTACAAATACAGCTATTATGGCCAGAAGAGTATACAATTTTATTTTGTTTCGATATTGTTGTTCTGCTTCTTTTTTTTCCTGTACCAGCTTTTGCTGTTGCAGGGCATCATTAAATGAAAAGGATTGCGCCTGGGTTATATTAGACAGGTTCTGAAGACTATCTTTCATAACAAGTGTCAACTGGAGATACTTATAAGCGCTGTCAAATTGTTGCTGCTCCTGGAATAACTTGGCAATCAATGAATAGGCAGTCATTACATTGTCCGGTTCCATCATACCCTGCACCTCCGAGAGAGCCTGACTTGCATAACTAAATGCAGAATCTTTTAATCCCATTTTATGATACAGCATAGCCATATTCAGTTTGGAATTCGAAACGATGTCGAATCGCTTTGATGCTAACGCATATGAGATGCTTTTTTTAAATAGTGCGAATGAGGAATCCCTATAATTCATTTTTGCATATATATCGGCAAGATTGCCGAGGCCAACTGCAATCCCTTGTGCGTCGCCTCTGGCTTGAAAGTACTCATTGGCTTTCTTAAAATAAAATAATGCCGAATCATTGTTACCGAAGCCTTGATATACCTGGGCCATATGATTCAGGTAAGTTGGTACAAATTGAGATGCAAGAATTGAATCTTTAGCGGTAAGTTGTTTTAGAATGGCTTTTGTTTTTTGTGCGTACAGCAATTCCTGCTTATAATCACCCATTCGATAATAAGCCTTCATCAAGTCTTTTATACTCTGAAGAATAAACGTGGTATCCTTATATTGCTCTGCTAAACCTACATTTTGCAGTAGATTTTGAAGTGATGCTGCATAATTACCGGTGGTGTAAAAATATCTCCCTATTGCTGTTCTGGCATTTAGTGCGTCTTGTATAAATTTTTTATTATTGGCAATTTCGAGGGCCTGTTGTAAATATTGCAGAACCGAATCGTCTCTTTTAAACCCATACCCAAACCTGGTGCCCATTTTCAGCAATAGCTTTACTTTAATACTATCTGATTTTTCAGAGCGGAGTAGCACCTTTATGCTGTCTGTACTTAATATCTTGTATTGAGCACACAAGGATAAAACACAAAAAAAGAAGCAACAAAGCGTTGTTATTTTTTTCATACATTACTTTTATATATTCCCGCCAACAGGAAGTTGAATTATAAACACCGAACCTTGTGCTTTGTTACCTGCCCCGGCTGCCGCATCTGGAGATAGGGTTTCTACTTTCAATTCACCTCCATGAGCCTTCACAATATCGTAACTTAAACTCAATCCCAATCCAGTTCCCTGGCCAGTGGGTTTGGTTGTAAAGAATGGTTGAAATATTTTATCAACGATATTTTGCGGAATGCCAGGGCCGTTATCAGAAACTGAAATTAATACCCCGGCCCCCCGGACTTCGCCGGTTGGTGGAGAGGCTTTGGAAGTTTTCACCCATACAGTCGGAATCTTAATATTATTGGAGTCTGAGAACCCTCCTTCGGAGGGCAGGGAGGCTGCATAAAAAGCATTCGTCAATAAATTCAACATCACTCTTCCAATTTCCTGCGGTACAATATCAATGTTGCCAATGGTTTCATCAAAATCAGTTTTTATCGTTGCATTAAAAGATTTATCTTTTGCACGCAAGCCATGAAAAGCGAGGCGGAGGTATTCATCACACAAGGCATTAATATCAGTTGGTTCTTTTACTCCCTTGCTACTCTGGCTGTGTTGCAGCATACCTTTTACAATGGCATCCGCTCTTTTACCATGATGATTAATCTTTTCAAGATTTTGTTTTAAATCTCTGGCAATCTCTATTGCATTTTGCAAATTTGTATTTGCCTGTTGCGTATTGCCAATTGCCAATTGCTTATTGCCTGTTGCTATTTCTTCATTCATTTCCTCAATCAACTCATTGCTCACTTCACTAAAGTTATTTACAAAATTTAGCGGGTTTTGGATTTCATGAGCAATGCCGGCGGTGAGTTCTCCAAGACTCGCCATTTTTTCCGATTGAATGAGTTGGGATTGGGTAGATTTAAGATTTTCCAATGATTGGTTTAGCTCAGAAGTACGCTCCAGAACCTGCTTTTCCAGGGTTTCATTTTGAGAGGAAAGAATGAACTGATTTTCTTTCGATAGTTTTTCTACCTCGGCCAATTTTAAAAGTAAGGCCTGACTTCGAACACCAAATGCATATCCCAAATAGAGGGCTAAACTAATAGGAGTAAGCATAAAAGCATACGGCAGATATTGACCTCCAAAAGGGAAAATATTGGATAAATATGCCATCCAATATAGCATATTTATTCCTCCAAATATTAGAAAAACAAACGATCCAATTCTCTCTTTTTTTCTGGAAGAAATAATTACCCTTACTATTTCCAAATTAACGAGTACCCCAATGGCTGGCGTTACATATTCTGCGCTAAGCAAAAATAGTAAAGGGATAGTTATACAACTTACCCCAAAAATTAACCAGTAAAAAACACCAAATTTTTTATTGTAAATTTTATACACACAATACAATATCAATAAAACATGAATGGTGGAAAATATACTCCAACAAAAATTAATAAAAAACGATTTTCCTTCTGTAGTTAAACTAACCAAAATAAAACTAATAAACAGGACCAGAAAAAAACTAGATAGCGCAAAAAATCCGTTTATTCTTTCTGAAGGAAAAAAGAAGAATAAGGATGAAAAAAGAATACATAGAAACAAACTAACCCCCAGCGTTATATAATATCGTTGCTGTATTAAATCGTTTGATACTATTTGTGCATTTTTGATGGCATCCTTTGAATTAGCATTGCTTAGCGTTGTTACGAGCAGTCTTAAATTGCCATCAGAATTAAAAAAAACAGGGAATTTTTCCTGGTCATTTACGAATCTTATTGCAAGTATTTGTTCTTTAGTTTGAAGGGGTAAAGAAAGCAAATATTGCGCTGGGTCATGATAGATTATTTCTTTCGAATTAGCGCTTACCACCCCCAATTTATGAATCAACTTACCGTCCAGATAAATCTCCGAAGCGCCCGTCTGGTATATTTTAAGTACTAAAACATCATTTAGGTTACCACCTGCTTTTAATCTTTTCCGAAACCAACCAATTTCTCCTCTTTGAGTAATTGGCTTTGAATCAATAATGTTTAGATTAAAACTTGTCGTCAATGGCCAGGATGAATCATCAAAAGCAGGTTGTGCCCATTCCATATTATCCCCTTTTTGATATCGCCAGTCTTTTGCCAGTGCGATCCATTGCCTATTTAAAGCGGTATCAAGAGTGGCTACATTGGAAGACTGTCCGTTGGCAGTAAAATAAAAAAAGATGAGGATAAAAGATAAAATTTTATTCATAGCGTTTTTAAGTATTAATAGTAATGGGCAATTTAATGCAAAAGATACTTCCTTCTCCATCTTTTGTATCTATCACCAATTCTCCGCCATGCGCCCTCACAATATCATAACCTAAACTCAATCCTAATCCCGTTCCCTGCCCGGTAGGTTTGGTGGTAAAGAAAGGTTGAAAGATTTTATTAACGATACTTTGCGGAATACCAGGGCCGTTATCTGAAACTGAAATTATCACCCTGGGCCCCCGGACTTCGCCAGTTGGTAGAGAGGCTTTGGAAGTTTTCACCCATACAGTCGGAATCTTAATATTATTGGAGTCTGAGAACCCGCCTTCGGGGGGCAGGGGGGCTGCAGAGAAAGCATTGTCGATCAAATTTAAAACCACTCTTCTAATATCCTGCGGGATGACATTGATGTTTTCAAGTGTATATCAAAGTCCGTTATCATTGTTGCATTAAATGATTTGTCTTTTGCCCGCAAACCATGATAGGAGAGACGGAGGTATTCATTACACAAGGCATTGATATTTGTAGGTTCTTTTATGCTGCTACTGCTGCGTTGTAACATGCTTTTTACTAGTTTGCCAGCACGTTTGCCGGGGTGGTTTATTTTTTTCGATTTTGCCTGAGATCCTGTGCAATTTATCTGGCATCTTCAAGGTTTCCTTTTTCTATTTCTTCATTCATTTCATCTAATAACTCAGTACTTACCCCGCTGAAGTTGTTTACAAAATTGAGGCGGTTCTGTATTTCATGGGCAATGCCTGCGGTTAGCTCACCAAGGCTAGCCATTTTTTCTGATTGGATTAATTGGGTTTGCGCTGACTTAAAATCATCCAACGATTTTTGTAATGCCGAATTTGTTTCTTCTACGGCTTTTCTTTTCTACTCCGGTTTTTCAATGGTTTCTTCCAATAAAATTGCTGTAGTGCGTTTTACTTTTTCAGTTCTGTTTAATTTGAAGGCAGTAATTTCTAATTCCTTATCGGTGCTTTCTATGAATTTAGAAATGGCTTCTTTTTGTTCAACCGATAACCGCTCATCCTGCTGAATAATGATTGGTATATTTTGTAAAAACTGGTTCATGTATATTATCGGTATTTGCTTAGAAATGAACAAAACCCTGAATTTTGCGACGCAACGAAAGCTGATAGTTGCACAACTGCCGGCTTCATAAAAATTATTTTCCCTTCACCGATATCACACAGCTTGTAAGGTTGCGCATTTCGAAATTGCCGCCTATTGGACCTTGCCAGTTCTATATTGGTGAACATACCTGGCCATAGTTACCTTCCAAACATTTTAACGCCTGCCAATTCTTGCGTCATGATAGGGCCGAATAATAAGATTCTTCCTGCACAACTGAAAAACACCAGCGCATCTACTTCGGGCATTTCTTTGGCTTTCAATGCGTCTACACCTTGTATTACTTTGTCCATTGCATCAAAATCCTGCGGCAAAGAAAACCGGACTTTGGAACCTTGCGGTACGGAGCCGCTACAATAAAAAGAATGGTCTGGCCAATCAATCACTAAGCAGGGCCTCATCACAGGGGCGTTTTTTTTCTCTGCAATTGCAAAGGCAGGTTAGCTACAATTTCGAGCAGTAAAAGAGGGTTATCAGGACTTATATTTTCAATACCTCTTTGCTTAGCGGTTAAGTCGGGCACCGGCATATCATCTGCGGTGTACCCATTATTATCTTCGCTTTTAGTGACCACTTTTTATTTACCTGCCGCTTTCCATCCGCAGTTGGCAATTCCTTTGATCGTTACTTTATCTTCATCCAATGCTAACACTACCACGCCCTGCAAGCTTTCGCAGTCATCGGTAAAGACAAATTGTTCGGTGAAAGTAATATTGTCACCAGCCATACCGCCATATCAATTTACCGGTAGCCCTATCACTTCGTCAAAACCCTTCAATAGGGCCTCCGCATCTGTAGAGGAATGGCTGCCTGCAATTAGAAAGGCAGTGTTGTGGATTTGTTCTTTTACCCTTACAGCTAATGTAGCAGCAACTTCCTTTAAATTAACCTCTTATCCGGCATGGAAAATATGAAAATAGGCTGGATTAATGTCCAATTATAAAATGGCCGTTGATTATTTTTCCGGCACTTCATCTGTTAACTCTCCATCTATTTGACTTTATATGTAAAACTCTAAATTATCAAAAGACTAAAAGTTACGGTGCATGCCTTCGGCCTCCTCACTTACAGTGAATGTTATTTTTTTCGATTTTAAATTATTTTAAGCTGTTTAAATTGCCGGAAAAAATTAAATGATTTTTTCCGACAGATTTTCACTTCACAATCTCCAGTACTTCCTGCTCTTCCATGTTACGCAGCGCATCTTCTTTGGTTAACAATGCAGGGCGCAATTTTTTCTCAGACAGTAATTTTAATTGATCACCTATATGTTTGCTACCCGGCTGTGTGGCATTGCCATAACTCAATAAAACCTGTGCCTTTACTTTGTCGCCAAATTCTGTTACGGCCACATAGCTATCTCCAAAGTTTGCGTAGTTCTTATTGTTTTGTTTGTTTTGCTGAAAGTACATGGTCCTAAAAATACCATGGTGCCCAGGTCCTCCGTTGGCAGGATATTCATGAACCCCTATTTTAAAGCGGTAAACCTCTCCCCAGGCTACATCTAAGGAGCCATACATTTTTTCAATTTCCTTTGCAGCCACCGTTAATAATGCTACAGCTTGCTTTGGATTGTTAAACCCATCGGGGCTGGTAACTGCTTTGTCAAAACTCCAGGGAACTGCAAACATGCCAGGTCTAATTTTTTCAAACCACTTAATAAAAAGAACCGCACCACGACTATCAACATTCGTAGCTTTATCCCACTGTTGCAATACAGCAGCAGCCATTGTTGCAGTGCTATCGGGATATAATTTTACCGCAGCTAACAGGTCATCCAAAAATCGGTCAGCAGCCTCCACACCTGTGTTTAATTTATATGCAACCAATTCATCAAAGCTGATGGACGAATCGACTTTGATCATGTTAACTGCCCTTTGCGGCCTCAATGGCATTTCTATTGGAGACATGTAAGGAGGAAAATCTTTTGGATTTAACCGTGTGGGATAAGTTGATGTCCATGGTGGGTCGTTGGCATTTTGCACAAACCCTGTAGGTGGATTGATTAATTTTGGCAGGTCTGCATAATCATGGTATTTAGTCCAAATGTATTTTGATTGCGTGCCATCAATATTGCTATACCAAAACGCTGCATCTCCCTCTGAGCGTATAGGAACATTGCCATTAAACAGATACAAAATGTTGCCAGCCTTATCGGCATATATAACATTAAACATGGGGTTTTGCATCATTTTTAAGGCAGCTTCAAACTCTTGCAGGTTGGTAGCTTTTGCCATTTTATGATACTGTGCAGCAAACGAAATATTTCCAAGGCCAGCAATTCTTACGGCATAGGCTTTATTTGCTTTCTCACCTATAACAGGTCCATGTTTGGAATAGGCAAGTGTAAGATCCTGCTGTTTTAAACTGCCGTCTTTTTGCATCAGTTTTATTGTGACAGTCTTTTTTTGAAATGCTACAGTTTTGCCATCAAACAGATAACCACCATCCTGCAATATTAACTCATACCGATCCGAGGCATCAATCGTATTCACGGTATGCGTCCAACCCAGGTAGTTGTTAAAGGCAATGTTGAGGGTTGGCATACCTATCAACGCAACACCATAAGCGTTAAAGCCCGGAGCGGTCAGTTGCGCTTCGAAAAATAAATACAAATTACCCCAGGGAAGATGTGGATTGGTGACCAGCATGGCATGTTTAGTAGCCGATTTGGAAGGCGCAATTGCGTAAGCATTGGAGCCGGGTTCTAGCTGCCGCACCGTCTCACTAATATCATCGGCTGCTAAAAAATCAAGGTAAATAACTTTGGCGGCATGTGCCAACACATCAGTAGCAACTATCGGCAATACTTTTTTTACGCTGCTTTCAATGCTGGCACTGTGTACTTTGGCATAGGCATTCATGCCACTTACAAAAGCGTCTAAATTTATTTTATCTGCACCCCTTTGTTGATTGTAATGGCTCTGCGCCGAATCCGGGAGGCTAAATAAATGAATTAATTTGTCCGATACCAGATATTCTTCGCCCCAGTATTCTGCGGCCCGGCCCCGTGCTTGTCCGTACAATTGCAAAATCAAGTTGGCATGGTTGTGCATTTGTGCCCATCCAAATGCATAATACATTTCCGCTTCATTGCGGGCATCTATATGCGGTACGCCATAACTGTCCCAAATGATTTCTGTCTTTTTTTGTGCTGATAAATCAGTGAACGAACACAGCAGGAAAAAGAGCGAGATGGTGAATGTTTTTTTCATGTTTATGTGTATTTGGTAAAGATTTTTTTTTGGTTGTGATTACAGTTCCTGTTTAGTTTCTCCGATCAGCTTTTTCACTTTTTCAAATATTGTACTGGGGTGATTGTTCCAATTCACACATAATTATTTTTCAAAACTTTATTTTTAGATGATCTTTTTTCTTTGTCATTACAAACAATACATTTTTATAGTTGTCTTTTATCGATAATGGTATTCTCAGCATATCCTATAAAATCTTCTTGCCATATATTTTTAGAAGCGACTGTGTCCTGTTTTTCCACTAATTACCAATATAATATTTCTCTTTTCCAAACTTCATCTGCCATCTTTATCTTTATTTGTGGAGCTGCTAACAGACTGATAAAAAAGGATATAAAAAGTAACGATAAAGCTCTTTTACTGGATATCGTTTTTACATTAATTGACTTTACATTGATAAGGGCATCTCTAAAAACTTACCGGTTCCTCTCTTTTGTCGAAGACTCCGAATTTTTCGGGGGAGAGGAATTAAAGTTGAGGTCAAATAAAAAAATGAGTTTTTAGAGATGCCTATAATGAAAATTTTACCATATAAACGTAATGTCTACAATTATTAATGTCACTGTAAAACCTCAGAAACCAACCTCACTGATGCTTTTCTTCTCTTCTATTCTTTTATTTCTTTTCAACAGATTCAATTACCTGTTTTATTAGCTCGCCCATTTTACTATCATCTATCCACCTGGTTACAACTACTAAGTCATGTTCATTATCCACCACTATATAATTACCGCCAAAGCCTGCGGCATAATAAATCTGAGTTGAAACATCCGGCCATTTTTTACTGCTGTTGATCCACCACATGTATCCATAATCTTTATTAGGATCAGAAGAGCGATGGGCTGCTGTAATCCATTTTGCTGATAATAATTGCTGGTTCTTCCATTTGCCATTTCGTAAAAACAATAAGCCAACTTTCGCCATATCAGTGGTATTGATGAATACGCCACCACCATGATGTCCGCCACCACTTACCGACTGCATCATGATGCCATCCATATTTACAAAACTGTTATGGTAACCATACCAGCGCCAGGTGGTAGATGCACCAATGGGATCCATCAGCCTTTCTTTCAATACCATTGGCAATGGTTTTCGGTAAATATTCAAGAGGGCATAAGCCAGTAGGTTTACCCTTACATCGTTGTACTTAAAACTGCTACCGGGCTCCAATAGCTTCCTGTTTCTCCAGTCGTCAATTGTTCCTTGTTTTGGGGGGCGGTCGGCCCAATCGTGCAATCCGAACAAGGTTCCGCTCCAGTCTGATGATTGGTTGAATAAGTGTTCCCAGGTAATGGTTGAATTACGTACTCCCTGAAAGGTTTCATCCCAAACATAATTAGCTACGGGGTCTTGTACATTTTTTATGAGTCCATCGTCCACAGCAAGGCCTGCTACGGTAGAAAGTAAACTTTTGGTAGCACTAAACGCCATATCCACCCGGTTTATATCGCCCCACTGTGCTGCGATGAAACCATTCTTAATTACCATTCCCGCCGGGCCACCTCTTTCCTTCATAGGTCCTACAATTTCATAGCCCGGTTCCTTTACATAAGCTTTGAGGACGGCAAGGCGCAGATCCCGATCTACTTTGTTTTCATTGTTGATTGCAAACGCAACTGCACTGTCGAGCTTTTGCTTATTCATGCCAAGCTGAATAGCTTTTTTTGTTTGCCAGAATGTATCCGGGTAATAAGTGATTTGCCCTTTGGTTAAAACCGACAACACCGTGAAGGCTAGAAAGAATAATAGGCGTTTATTTTTCATGATCGTTTTTGTTTTGTTCGCTGGAAGTGGCGCTAAGAATATCTGTGCCTTCCATATCCAGCATTTCTAAAAAGGTTTTTCTATCTTGTTTAATTTAAAAAAATGCAATGGACGGTGTAGGTTTAAAACCACCGGACATGCTTTTGTCCAAAGCTGTTTTCATTTCATCTGTAGATTTTGCAATGATCGATTTTGGCTGCATATTCAATAATTTTAGTGAATAAATGAAGTGGGGCAGGGGATTAAAACAACGATCGTTTTCCTTTAAGGTATTGGATTATTCTGTTGCTGAAAAAGATTACTATTCCTGATTATCAACCACTGCCGTTTAGTTAGCAGTTTAAGTGGCGGGTGGGTACATCCGCCACGGCTCGTGTCCGTGGTTAGTGTCTCACAAACCATCATTAACTTAACGGCATTTGATTGTCAACTAAAATAAAAAGCAAGTCATTTTGCGAGCATTTATTTACGGTATTTAACACGGCAAAAAATGATCGTTTTACAAAAAAGTTACCAATTGATCACCTGTTACCTATGCAACGAAAGCGCTTATCATTTGCAGTAATGGCTTCTATTTTATTTTTTTATACTACCAGCTTTTTTGTTGGCACAGCATGTCCACAAATCATTTTTATGGAATTGCTGTAACACGATAAGCCGTTTAAAATCTCTATATACAAGCAGATAGCTTTATGACCGGGGGATATCATAAACTATAGGCGTAGGCTTAATCCTACAAAATTATAATCGACTTGAATATTGTCTTTTTACTGGAATGCTTTGTTGATGTCTTCCAATTTTCAATAGCATTTCGCAACGTATCGGATTCTATATAAATAATTTTTAATGATATGCAGTCAAATTATCTTTCAGCATATTCAAAGCACAATAATGCAGGTAAACTTTACTTAGCATGCGCTTTGTGCTTTAAAATACCACCGGCAGCTTCTTTAATACTTTGTACATATATAAAAGCTTTGGGGTCTATCGCCATTAAAGACTCGTGTATTTGTTTTATCTCCAATCGGGTTACAATGGTTACAATAATATCGGTTTGCGTTTTTACCTCAAAGCTGCCGGGCAGGTATCCTCTTTCGCCTTTATATACGGTAATACCCTTATTCAATTCGTTTACCAGAAAATTTTTAATTTCTTCCGGTTGCGAAGAAATAATGTTCATGGCAGTAAATTCTTCGATACCATCCACCACATAATTAATGGCTCTGGTTGCAGTAAAATAGGTAATGATGGAATACATAGCCGTTTCTATTCCAAATTGAAGTGCAGCCACTGCAAAAATGATTGTATTAATGAGCAAAATTATCTCGCTGTTGGAAAAGCCCGTTTTTCTTCCTGTGAAAACTGCAATTACTTCGGCCCCATCAATTACGCCGCCGCCCCGTATTACGAGACCTACACCTGTACCAATCAATATACCTCCAAAAATGGCAATCAGTAATTTATCGTGGGTAATGGGCGTAATTTCAACAAAAAGCAGCCCTATTGCAAGTAGCAACACTGCAATAGAGGTTTGCACTGCAAATGTTTTTCCAATTTTTTTGTACCCCAAATAAATAAAGAATATATTTAAAATGATCACTAAAAAACTAATGTTGATATGAAATATTTCGTGCAGCAAAATGGAGATACCGGTAATGCCACCATCCATAAACCTATTGGGAATCATAAAACCCTTCATGGCCAGCACAGCTAAGCTGGTGCCAACAATAATGAGTAATAAATTATTGGGGCTTAAAACCTTTTTCCAGTCTACGGTATCGCTTTTAGATGTCCTTTTCATTGTATTAGAATGATTTCAATTTGATTTGTAAGTTAAGGTAGTCTGTTTGGTTTTAAACCGCCACATTTCTATCACTCTTTTTTTTTCATTTATTCGGGTTCAAATAACTTATCCATCGTTATTTCATTATCTATCTCCCCTAAATAATATTGGTTTCTTATAGCCGGATAAGTAGTTAGCAAAGTATTAAACGTAGCTTTTTTTGTTTGGGTCGCTTGCCTGAAAATTGATTTTTTCATTCTTAATTGTGATGCGTAATTTTTTGTAATAGCGTAATGCTCTTCTGTAAATTTTGCTTCACACAGGTTAATCGTTTGATCGGATCTGTCTATAACCATGTCTATCTGGCAACCGGGTAACGCATCATTTCCTTTAAATAGCCAGGAGCTTGTAGTGCTGTAGATACCACTTATGCCCAATGCTTTTTTTATTTGGCTAATGTGCAACATACAGATGTTTTCAAAGGCATAACCGCTCCATGCAGTAAAGGTATTTTTATTAGAGAGCTTCTCCCAGGTTCCTTTTCCACCAGTCTTGTTGGCTTTTATGAATTTTAAATAAAACAGTGAATACAAATCGGTGAGTTTATAAATGGCTGTTTTCTTTTTATTAATTAAGGGGTCGTAAAATGATATAAAATCACATTCGTCCAATTCTTCCAATGTTCTTGACAGGGACGCTTCACTGATCTTTGTTTTTAATGCAACATCTGCTCTTGTCATTCCTTGTGGCTTTGCTGCCAGCGCTTCTATAATTTTTACATGTTGATCTGCATTTTTAAAAAGCGAATAATACAATTGGGAATACTCTTCATTCAACAAACCTTTGGGCGAAAAACATATCTCATCTATCAATTGTGTGGCACTTTTACCTTTGCTTATTTCTTTTAGATAAAAAGGAATGCCACCCATCGCCATATAAATTTCTACTATTTGGTAGTGGGTTAGTTTTGATCCGAGCGTATTTATAAACAAAGCGGTTTCGTGCAAATTGAAGGGCAATAGTTTCATACGCTGCGTTATCCTGTTATATAAGCCTCCTCTGGCATTGATCAGTTTCTTTTTTATCCAGGAAGAAGCAGAGCCACATGCAATGAGTAATAGATTGTCCATATCAGAAACATGCTGGTTCCAAAAGTATTCCAGTGCCGGGATGAAATTTGATTTCGGGGTATCTAACCAGGGCATTTCATCAATAAATACAACATATTTCTTTTTTCTTTTGGGCAATCCTTTAAGGTAAGGTATCAAATACCTGAATGCATCCTGCCATGTTAAAGGTGGTTGTGTTTCCAATTTGCGACTTGTTCTTTTCAGGTATTCAGTAAAAAAATTTTTAAGTTGCTCTTCTTTTGATTCGTCCCTGGTACCTGTAAAATGAAAAATAATATGATCTTTTAAGTACTGTTTTATTAAAAATGTTTTACCCACTCTTCTTCGGCCATATACGGCCAAAAACTCGGCACTGCCAGAAATTAACATGCCATCCAGCTTTGCTATTTCCTCTTCCCGGCCAATCAGTTTACTTATTTGTTCCATATATTTAATATTTAATACTTGGAGAAATCGACCTAAAAATACCACATTTCTCCAAGTATTAAAATTTTACTTTGGAGAAATGTGGTAAAAAAAAGCACATTTCTCCAAGGATAAATCCTCAACCCTTACTATCCAAAATAGGCGATCTGCCGGGCTTTACAGCTTCCGCTACCAAATCTTCTAAAGTATATGCTGCTAGTTTAAAAAATAGAAAATGGATTGCTTATTTTTTTATGATTACAAATTTCCAATCGTGGTAGCATGTTTTTCCAGCACTTACTGTTGCTTCATTTCCACCTTATTCCCGTTACCGATAAACCACCCTTTTTTAACCTTACCTGTTTTATCAATTTCAAATTCGATAAAGCGGCTTGATTGATCGGCATAAAAAAAACGGGTGTTTGATTCGGGTTTTAACTCAACATCCGGACCCCCGTTAACGCGTCGAAATAACTTTCCACTCTTTATAATAATTTCAATAGGGCCGGTAGCAATGTACTTGCCTAAATAATTATTCATTACAGCGGTATCTATTTTTATTTCCTTAGGATTGTATGGTATTTGTACCGGCAGATTAAAAAGGATCGATTCCATTGCGATACCTATTGCGGTTGAATTTGAGCCGTTGTTTGAAATTATGGCAACACATATATCATCATCGGGGAAATAACTGAGGTAAGATGAAAAACCAGGAATACCACCACTATGCGATACCCTTTTGTGTTTCTTTAAACTATCAATTCCAATTCCGTAACCATAATTCTCTTTATAAGGGGTTAACATTTTTTTTGTAGAGGCTGCCGAAAGTACCCGGTTATTATGAAGCGCTTTTGTCCAGTAATACAGATCATCAACCGTGGATACCATGGCACCTGCACTGTATGGACCTTCCATTGAAATTTGCATTGCATGCTGCCAAACACCCTGTCTGTTTTTGTCATATCCTTTTGCACGGTAAGTCAATATAGAATCGAGGTTATCCAGCATCGTATTTTTTAGTGCCAGCTTTTTAATGATGTTGTGCAGTAAATACTCATTGAATGTTTTTTTATATACTTTTTCAATAATTACACCCAGTAAAAAAAATCCAGAGTTGCTATAATTCCATTTGGTGCCTGGTGAAAAATCAAGTGGTTTGTTTTTAAAGAGCGCAATCATCGAGTCGGTAGAAAGGGGTAGTATTGCCTTTGGCCAAAAGTCGGGCAGGCTGGTGTAATTGGTAATCCCTGAAGTGTGATTGAGTAGCATGTGAATGGTAATGCTATCGCCCTTTGGATAATCGGGAATGTGTTTACTGAGTTGATCATCCAAACTAAGTTTACCCTGCTCCGCCAATTGCAGAATGCAGGTCGCAGTAAATTGTTTGGTAACAGATCCAATGCGGAATTTAGTATCTACGGTATTGGGAATATTCCATTCCCTGTCGGCCATTCCAAATGCTTTTTTATATACAGTTTGTCCTTTTTGCATTACCAGTATGGCGCCATTAAAATCTTTTATTTTAAATTCGGCTAACGCATATTCATCCAGCAGGTTTGGATAATTTTTTTGCGCCGTTATTGCAAGTGGAATTAAAAGCAGGATCAGAATTCTTTTCATGGAGTTTATTTATTTTGATAGCGTTAACTTAATATGTGGTGATATTTTTTTCAACAATTGCCATTTTTTATAAGTGGCACTTCGCCATAACCATTCCAGCGGACCGTAGTTAAAATATTTTAACCAAATGGTACTTAAAATAATTTGAACAATAAATACAAGGATGCCAAACAAAGTATAATATACCGGCCCCACTTGCCCAAAATAGCCTAATCCTGCCCCCAAAAAAACAAAATTGCCAATCAGCGATTGCAGGATATAATTGCTAAAAGCCATTTTGCCTACCGGTGCAAATACGGATAATACTTTTTTGCCCACCGCAGTTTGAAAACTGAGCATAAATAATGCTACATAAGCGAGGGCAAGCGGCACCACGCCAAAAGCATACGCCAATGTTTGATAAAAGCCGTTTATTTTTAAACCAAAGTAATCGCCCTCGCCCCCTGACATGAAATGCGCCAGGTAGTAATTTGCAGGCAGGCCAACTAGTAATCCAAATACGATGATACCGAACAATAGCTTTTTATGCTGGAGAATATTTTTATAAGAATCTGAACGGCCTACCACATACCCAATCAAGAACATGCCCAGCACTTTTGGAATGCGACTTACAAAAAATAAATACCCATACCGGAAAAAGAAACCAGATAGATTCGCTTTAAATACATTCCACCAATTACCATCGGCTAATAGTTTTTTAAAGTCTGCTTCAGATTTGGTGCCGTTTAGGAGAAAATCAACTGTTTCGCCGGTTTGAAATAAAATGCCTGCGGGTGCATTTAGCCACTGCCAGTTCATTTTAGCTGCGTATAAAAGTATGGGCAGAAAAATAAGTACGGTGCCTGTTATCAATAGTGTTTTATTGGAGAATTTTCTGAAGGGTAATAATAGAAAACCCAGCATGGCATAAAAGAAAACAATATCACCGGGCCAAATCAATAAATGCATGGCACCCAACAACAACATAACAACCAATCTTCTTTTTATGGTGGGTATGGCATTTACTCCTTTATCGACGCCTCTTTTTACCTGTAAGGCAATACCCCATCCAAACAATAAACTAAAGATGGAATAAAATTTTCCTTCAATAAACATTTGATGGAGATAAGTTACTTTATGATCCGATCCTGGTAACAACATGGGGCCGGTTAAATGATCACTTTCTCTGTACCAGCTAAAGCCGCTACCCAGGTTGGCAATAAAAATACCGAGGATGGCGAAGCCACGCAGCACATCCATAAAAATTTCTCTTTCGTTTGTTTGAACAGGACTTAAGGTTTGCATATTGGTTAATTGGGTTAAACTGTTTAGGGTTTAAAATTTTTAGTAAAGACCAGCATCAGCGTATTGTGCGGCATCTTTCAATAAGGCTGCATACGCTTTTACTTTCTCTGCGTCGCCTTTTTTGCTATATACATTGCGCAGACCTGCATATACGTAAGCACTTTTGGGAAATCTTTTTAAAAGTGCCTGGTAGGTTTCAATGGCCAGATCATATTTTTCTGCTTTTATATGTGCTGCAGCAATACTGTTGGCTACCGGGCGGGCATACAAAGGCGGCTCGCCATAACCGAGATCTATTTCATTTTTATGTGCTTTCTCTAATAGGTTGATGGCTGCTTCATACTTACCCTGGTAACTTGCTATGCAACCCTGTAATTCTAAACTAGCCGTATTTACAGTATTCTGGTATATTTCGTTCAATGTGCTGTCGTGACCAGTTTGCTTTGCATTGCGCCATAACATCGCATCTAAACTGTTAGAATATTTTTCTGCTTCTGCTACATTATTTTTAGCAAGTGCATCCATTCCTTTTACAAAAAAAGTCAACCCGTTTTTAAATTCCATGTTAGTATAACTAAAAACAGAGTCCTTATCAACTATTAGATCGAACGCTGCGGCAGCCTGTTGCCAGTTGCCAAATGCCATTTCCATTTTAGCCGGTGCCATCAGTCCCTGGTTAAAAAACCTGCCATCGTATATTTTTTTACGTTGCTTATTAACCGGCATGTGCTTCAACCTTTCTGCGTAATACAATCCTTCAGATAGTCGGCCATCGTGTACGCAGTTGTTAATGAGATAATTGATATTGTGAATGTAATTCCAATTATCTACTTCTTCAATGCCTTCATTTTTCATATAAGCCGAATCTGTTTTTACTGCTGCTACAAACGCATCATGTGCTTTTTTGTAATTGCCCACCCGGTTATAAATATGGCCGGGCATGTGTACAATATGCCCGGATGCCGGTGCAAGGGAAGTTAATAGTTCGGCACTGGCGATGGCTCTTTCCGGGCAGCAGTGCTCCATCAGGTGTATCCAGTAATGGTGAAACCCATGATTATTTGGGTCGGACCTTTGTACATCTTTCAACAAAAACTCGCTGTACATTTGACCTGCCATTGGATTCATATCAATGTCATAACCACTCATTTTACTGAGTGCCAAAAATAATTTCGCATCAATATCATCTGGAAATTTGTGTATGATCAGTTCGTACTTTTTGGAAATTTCGGGATAGGCTTTTCCTTTTAAAGAGTCTTTTAATAAGCAGATTTCGGCATACAGTTTCTCATGTTCATTAGCTGTGACCATCAATTTTTTCAATTGTTTCACCGCCATTTCCTTGTTGCTTTTATACACGCTGTCTGCATCAGGACCGGGTGTTTGCAACAATCCCCAGTAGGGCATAATTGCATTTGAATCGTTGCGAATGGCTTCTTTAAATGCACGGTAAGCTTCAAAATCCCAAAAGTCGTGTAAAAGGGAAATCCCCTGGTTAAAATAAGCTTGTGTTTTTTGTGATTTTGTTTCAATCTTCAATTTTGAATTGCCGATACCCGCCATCAATTTTGGCGGAGGCAGATTGTGTACATAGAAATTTTCTGCCCTTGAGGCCTGCATGTGCGCCAGGTGATTGTGGTTACTTTTAGTGGCATCATCATTTGACATGTGGTGTTGCTGGGCAAAGATAGAAAGCGGCAACAGGAGGCAAAGAATGACAATACATTGTTTCATAAAACAGTTGTTTGGTTTGTTGATTTTGTGTAATTATTTTATAAGCGTTGAATGAAGCACTTTAATTTTCCAGTTTTTTTTCTCCCTTACCAGAACAACGGTTTCTAACCATTTCAGGGTTGTTGGTTTTCCATTTCTTGTTATATCTGCCTGGTTATAGTAAGTAGCCCATGCTGTTTGATTGCTGATATTGGTATTGATAAAATCAATGGTATTGATGCGTTTAAAATCTGGTGCCGTATTTAACCTGATTCCTTTATTGATCATTGTATCGAGGTTCCAAATTTGACCATATTCATAAAATCTGATATCATCTGTACAATATAATTTTAAAGCTACCGAATCACGGTTGGATAATGCATTGAACATTTTGATGATTGTTTCCTGCACTACCTGCTGGTTTTTCGATAGCTGAGGTTGCGCCAACAGCAAGGTTGTAAATAAAATTGCCAAAAGTAGTAACTGTATTTTTTTCATTTTTCTGTTTTAGTCATTTACAATTCCCGCCCAATCGGATATAACAAATATCTATCATCATAAAATTTTGTTTTACTATAAAACCAGGTAAGGATGGCATTCTGATCATTGGCAAATACTTTATCTGCTGTTTTCTTTTCCTCAAATTCTTTTTGCAAAGCAGGAGAATCTTCCAACATTTTTTTTGCAAGGGGTTCCATTACATAGGCTTCAATGTATTCGGTGCGTTGAAATATAGGGAGAAAAAATCCCCAACTAAAATAAGAGTCCTTAGAAATGGGTTCCAGCAAAACCATCGCCAGATCGCCCAATGGTTGATTGGTAGAAATGTAGACAGATCCTTTGGGGAACAACTGGCTGCGCCTGACAGACCTGGTAGTTCCGCTTGCCTGTAAGTGTCCTTCAAAGGGAATCGCCTGGTGATCTTCGTTTTCAATTACCGCGTTTTCAATTCTATACATTTCAACTAAAATCTCACGAGGTTGATTCAAACTTGTCATTTGAATGCCATGCAATTTTAGTCTTGCTATCACTTCATCGCAGGAAGCAGGAATCCAATATCCTTTAGGGCGAACAATAATATCAATTGGTTCGGTCGCTTTATAATTTACAATTTTTATTGTCTCAGGGTTGCCAAGCCATTCGATATAGTCCGAATTTGTGACGGTAGATTTTACAATTCTTGAAGATATCGCCAAAAGATCCATACTATCGGGAGCTTTTGCGGTCGCCCCGGAGAGCTGCAGGTTATCGGTATTTTCAAAATTCGTGGCAGTTTTCATTTGCGGCACTTTGTATGCCATCGGAAGTGCAGTATTCCTGAGTGCTTTATCTTTTTGTGTTATTCTTTTTAGCGTTTGTCCATCTGTTGCCAACACGCTTAACGTACTTTCCAGCAAAACATAAGTACCCAATACCCTTTGTTTATAGGGCTTTAAAGAATGATTTTCTATTAATAAACTTGCCATGTGGCGGAGGTTACCATAGCTATCAGAATACCGTGGTCCGCCCAATATCCAAACATTACCCTGTGTAAAATCCCTGTCATTTAAGGAGGTTAATAAAGGGCCGGGAATATGTCCGCTGCCAGTTAATTTTTTATCAACGGTTTGCTTGTAGGTATCTTCCAGCCATTTCGATATGCCTGGCGAATTACCCTGCAGGCCAATGCCACCAAACGTAATATCATACTGGTAATCGGCTCCATCGGTTACATGAATGTCCATGTACAAAGCAGGATCATAGTCGTTTATCACCTGCACAACCGCTCTTACTTCTTTGGTATCCAGTTTTGCATAATCCCTGTTGAGGTTCAAATTCTGTGCATTGGTTCTCCAGCCCTGGTTTTGTGGGCCCCGCTGGTTAGGGCGGTTGAAAGCCGAAGAGCGTTCATGTGCATCCACACTTAAAATGGGAATAAACAGAAAGTTTACTTTATCAAGCAATGATCCTTTATTGCCGAAAGCAATATCACGCAGCAACATCATACCGGCATCTTTTCCATCAATTTCGCCGGAGTGAATACCTGCCTGTGCTAGCAATAGCGGTTTGGTGGAATGCTTTAATGCCGCAGGTGAAATATTTTTTTCGGAGGAGGCGATGATCATAAAAATATCGCGGCCTTCAACACTTTTACCAATGGAAACCATGGTGAGCAGGGGAGAAGCGGTTGAGAGTTTTTTAAACCAGTTCATCGTTTCTCCATAGTCGGGTGTTGTTTCAAAGTTGGATTTCTCCGCATGTGTTCTCCACTGATTATTTGTTTGGGCAATCAGCGATTCACTTTTGCCATGCCATTCAATAACCGGAGGCATAATGGATTGCGCCGAAGAAGTCAATACTGCCAGCAAACACAGCGTACAAATTGCGAAACCTATTTTTTGGGTATGAAGCATTTTTATATTTTATTAAATGATTTTTTAATTAAAATCGTTGAACTTAAATCGGTTTTGTACTTTTAAATATTGCACCACAAAATAGATGATACAAATATCCCTGCACCAATTGTAAAGCCTACAATGGTGAGGGCCAATCCTGAAACACCTATTTCACGTTTCAATCCCTCATCCGATTTTTCAATGGACATATTTTGTTTTTGTTAGTTATAAAATTGATAGTTTGATCATTTAGCTTCATTGGCTTTTAAAACCCTTAACAGGTTGCCACCTAAAATTTTATTGATTTCTTTTTTGCGGTATCCCCGTTCAACCAAAGCTTTTGTAATGATTGGATAGGTGGTAACATCATCCAACTGTTGCGGTGTAAGATTTATGCCGTCAAAGTCGGAGCCGAGGCCGACGTAATCAATACCTGCCAGCTTAATAATGTATTGGATGTGATCGATGAGCATATATAATGGTGGCCGTATCGACTCTACTTCTGCTGCATATTTTTTGTAAAGAAAAGTCATCATATACCAATCTTCCAAACCGCTTTTCAAGAGTGAATCCCGTTCGGATGTATGCCTGTTAAAAAAGGCAGCTTCTTTCCTGTCAAAACTGTTGTCAATAAACCCGGGGTTGAAATTGATCTGTATCACGCCACCATTTTTAGCAATCGCTTTTATCTGTTCATCTTTTAAATTGCGCCGATGCGGCACAAGAGTATACACCGAGCTATGCGAAGCAATGATGGGCTTAGTGGTAACCTGAATAACATCCCGGAATGATTGGTCGCCAAGATGACTCACATCAATCATCATCCCCAATTCATTCATTTTTTTCACCACCTCCTTTCCAAATTTTGTAAGGCCCTTTTTTCCTTCGGAGTTTAATCCCCCGCTTTTAGAGGTGGCAGGAGATACTTCATCTGCAGCGCTGGTGGCCCAGTCTGGAGCAATGTTGTGCGTTAAGGTTAAATACCTGGCACCACGGTTATACAATGCTTCTAATTTTGTGAGGTCATTTTCAATCATGTGGCCGCCTTCTACACCAAACATGGCGGCAATTTTATGCTGCTTTACAGCTTTCATTAGTTCGGCATAATTGGAAACCTTTACAATTTTATCCGGGTTACGTGCTGCCACCGCATCCAGGCTATCCATCTCCCGGTTGGCATAAGCGTAAGCGTTTTTCAATCCGCCATCAGAATAAACAGAAAATATCTGTACATCCAATCCGCCTTTTTTCCATCTTGCCAAATCGCTGTGTGTCTTGCCACTTAGGTCCTGGTCAAATACGATTCCTATATCCGCAGCCTGCATCAAAATATCATTGTGTGTATCTACCACAATGGCTTTATCATGAATTTTTTTGTAGGATTGTGCAGAGATCTGTTGTGCAAAGAGCAAACTGAGGAGGATAAATTTTACTTTCATGTGTTGTTTTTATAAAAATACCAGGTGAAAAACGATTTGATGAATAAAGAATGCCCCCAATATAAATACATAAGGATGGTATTGTCTTTTATCTTTTCGGTCATACAAGATGAGGCCGATCATAATGGAATAAGTGGTAGCATATTACACATTTTGTGTCAATAGCTCAGACCAGCCAAAACGATGCGGCCCAATGCGTCCAACCGTTGGCCCCAATAATACCAATGCCGATGCAATCATGTACCGCATGTGTTTAGCGGTTTTCTTTTTGTAATCAATTGCCAGCGAATAAAACATTACCAGGAAAAGACCGTCGGCAATTGGAAGAAAAAGATACTTATAAATTCCGCCATCATAAGTTTTTATTATCCTTGAAACCAACGTAAGTATCAGCATGGGAAAAACAATATAGGTGAATTTACCAACTGAGCGATGCCAGACAAGTTTTTTATTGACAATTAAAAAAGGCTGGGCGATTAATATAACTACCCATAATGTGGCGATGATGGAATTTATATACGGGTTGACATCAAAGTCTTTCCCAAAATTCGGGAAAGGCTTAAAATAGCTCTTATAAAATCCCGCAAAAATCAACGGGATTAATAAAAGAAACAAGTAGCCAAGGTATTTATAGGTTTTGTCCATGTCCTGTTTTTTTATTTTTTAAGCGTTAAAAATGGGCTTTTTAAAAGAAACCAAAAACTTTGTCTTCCTTTTGCCTCAAACTCGGCCAGGCCATAGTTGATCTCTTTAACGGGTATATATTTATACGTCTTAAACAGCTTATCCCAAAAAATGAATAGGTTGCCATAATTTGAAACTGTACATTCCTGCAGTTGATGATGGTGTATTTTATGGAGATTAGGTGTAACAAATATTTTCCCTAATGTACCATCCATCCATTTGGGGTAATTAAAACTGCTGTGATGCGCAAAGAACAACGGCATATAAATTATTCAACGGATAATTAAGATATTAATGTCTAATCCAAAGATCAGGGCAGCAATTATAACAGAGCCATTGTAAAGCAGTACATCAAAAGGATGAGCCCGAAGTGATGTGGAACTGTCCATGGCTGTATCACTGTGATGCACCCGGTGCAAACGCCAGAATATAGATACCCGGTGATTGAGGCGATGCGACCAGTAAGCAACAAAATCAATGGCCGGCAATCCAAACAGTATTTGCAACGAATAGGCCATATGCACCTGGTTGAAAAGGCCAATATGGTTGTTTGCAATCCAGTCGGAGCAAAATACAAAAGCTGCAGCGGTGGCAAGGTTCAATGCGATATACAATACCTGTAATAATATACCCGGTAAGGAATGGGATAGATTTTTTTTAATGGCAAAAGGTTTCTCCACCAATTGTTCCAAAGTAAAAAAGAAAGCGAACACTATGATCATCATTACATCGGTGTTGATGTTGACGAAATAGTTAAAAATTTTATCCATAAGTTTAGTTTAAAGCCGATCATTAACCATGAACACAATTTCAATTATTTACCATTCCACTCTTTATTTTTTCTATCGATGTCCGGTAATACATTTTCAGGATCAAGTATTACTTTTTCAATTTTGTTTGATGATGGATATTTATACACCCAGGTGCCGCCACGCTGCCAAATTTCAACGGGCAGATTTATTGTTTCAGTTTTACCATCGCTTTGAACAATTTTCATAATGACCGGCATAATCATTTTTCCTTTGTTATCAATGGTGATCAAAGCACCATTAGATGGATCATTGTCAACATAGCTTACGGACGAAATGGTTTGGTCCAGCTTCCAGGTGGTAAAGAACCATTCTTTACAAAACCAGTTGAGGTCTTCGCCGGCAGCATTGTTGATGCAATGAAAAAAGTCGTAGGGCGTAGGATGTTTAAATGCCCATGCTTCGGTTTATTTTCTAAACGCATAATCAAAGCGTTCTTTGCCAACCACCACTGTTCGCAACAGGTTGAGGCCATACGCAGTTTTACCATAAAACTGGTAATGCTGTTCCTCATCCATCGCATCGGAAACCGTCGTCAACTTATCCTTGTATAGCATAAATTGTGTGTAATCTCTGGAACCGAAAAATTCTTTTCCAAAATAGGATGGATCGGTTTGGTATTCTCCTTTATTGAAAAGGTCATTCGCTATATAGTTGACGTAAACATTAAAACCTTCATCCTGCCACATGTATCTTCTCACATTGCTGCCTGCAATCATCGGGTGCCAATTGTGACCAACTTCCTGTTTTTCCATTCATCCAAACTTCCATTTTTTGAAGGTCGATCTGCCCAATCGTGCAAGCCGAAAAGCGTACCGCTCCAGTCCGATGATTCGTTCAATAAATGATCCCAGGTGATTTTTGAATTGTGCACACCTTTGTACGAATTACCCCAAACATAAGTGGCTACTTTATCGGTAGCATTTTTTATAAGGCCATTATCTATTGCCAGTCCTGCCATGGTAGACAGAAAGCTTTTCGTTGCACTGAAAGTCATATCCACTCTTGCCACATCGCCCCATAGTGCTAGATGTAACCGTTTTTAATGATCAATCCTGCGGAACCGCCCCGCTCTTTGGTTAGGCCCAATGATTTTATAATCAGGCTCATTGGCATAGGATTTTAAATTGGCAATGCGCAAATCCCTTTCCACTTTATTCTCGCTGGATAAAGCAAAGTTTACTGCACTGTCCAATAAGGATTTGTTCATTTGCGTTTCAGCCTGCATTTTTACCTGCCAGGTAGCACCGGGAAAATAAGTCGTTTGTGTACCCGTTTGTAACACCAGCATAAGCAAACTAAAGAACGAACCAACCATTTTCTGTTTTATAGTATATGTTGATTTAAATTTTTTAGACACTCCAACCACTTTGGTTAAAAAATATCGGTGATGCTGGCAGTTCAATTTACATTTTTATCTATCGAAAAATTGTTACCTTTTTTAATGACTGATTATTCTACCTGCTTTGATAATGTCGGGCCGTTGTTCTACAAAGCAGGATTGATTTAACTAAATGAATCACCGCCCTGTTTTGAATCTTCACAAAACAAGACGATGATTGCATTTTCTAAATATAACTAAAACCTACTTTGAATCGGAGTTGTAAATCTCCCGGATACATAAATACTTGCCGTTTCGTTTTTCGAATACGGCGATGTACTTTCCACTACCGATCGTTTTGCCATCGGCATCTTTGTACATGGTTTTTCCAACCTCGGTTACAATATCTCCTTGTGCAAATACCTCCACTGTTTCAAAAGCAATACTGGCATACGTTGCAGGTTTGGCAAACTCAGCTTCCTGTTTCTTTTGTATGGCAACTTTTCCGGAAATGGAGGTTTCACCATCGGGCATACTTACTGCGTCATCTGCATACAATGCCATCAACGCATTGATGTCTTTTGCAGTCTGTGCAGCCGCCCAGGCATTTTCTACGATCTGTATCTCTGCTCTGATTTTGGCCAGATCTGGTTTTACAGGTTCAACTATTACAGATGTTTCAGTTGTAGGCGCTTTCTCTTTGTCTGCGTTCTGGCAGGAGGAAAACATTAATACACATGCGGTGATTACTGGTAAAATCATTGACTTTTTCATGTTCTTTTTGTTTATTGATGAATGAATAAAAAGCATTTTGAATCTTTGTTTATAAATAACTCAGCCACCATTTTTCTTTGTGGTTGCTTTTGTAGTGATCGTACCATTTACATAGGGGATAAAGCAATAACACTACTATGATCCAAACTAAATAAGTTCCTGCCAATGAAAATCCGTAGCCCTGTAACCAGGGACTTTCTTTTGCATTGGCTATAGTCGGAATAATCATATCTGTCCAGGGCCTTCCGCTAGCTATAACTGCAACAACAGCCAGCCCGTGAATAAGAAATAAATGCAGGATGTAAAAAAAGAGAGGAACCCTGCCAAATGGCAAAATAATCTTCCCTAATCGGTTTAAAGGTTTTTCCAAAACTGCCAACGCAATCAATGCAGGTCCCAATGTCATTAAACTGTACATTACTGAAGGCGGATATTTGGTAACATTTAAAAAAGAACATACCGTCAATGCAAAAGATCGCTGTGTTGCCCATTGAGCCATATCACCATAGTTGTTCATTCCTCTTAGTAACAGAAATAAAATGATGGCAATACTGCCAATGAGCATCAGGTATTTTTGCCGCAATGCCGCATCCGTTCCTTTTTTATACAACATACCAAAAGAATAACCCAGCATCATAATACCCAACCAGGCCAATAAGGAATAACCTGTAGTCACCTGGTGTCCGGCGAAATAAAATCTTTTTCGTTCATGCAATTCTGCCCATAGAAAGTCTTTTAGACCATTGCCTGTTGCATGTATATTGTCCAATAAATTATGCCCAAACAAAATCACAATACCAATGATCAATATAATTTTCGATGGCAGGTAAATTAGCGCAGACATACAAACCATTGACAAGCCAAGCACCCAAATTACCTGAAGCCGGAAGATTAGATAAGCTGGATTAAAAGTCCAGGCAAAACTGATTACAACAACTTCAAGTAGCATCAGCCATAACCCACGCTTTAATAAAAATACAGCCAATTCTCTTTTTGTTTTTCTTTCTCCTACCAAAAAAGCGGAAGTGCCTGCAAGAAATACAAACACAGGTGCACAAAAATGAGTTACCCAACGGGTGAAAAATACTGCTATCGTTGTTTGAGATAGATCATTGGGCTCATATAAAAAATTGCCCGCATGAAAATAATCACGTACATGATCCAGCGCCATGATGACGATGACGACTCCTCGGAGTAAATCAATGGATTCAATTCTTTTATTTTTATCGGCACTGTTGATGGTTGCTACTGAATGCATGTAGTTGTTTTTATAAATAACTCAACCACCATTTTTCTTTATGATTGGTCTTATATTGATCGTACCATTTGCAGAGCGGATATAGCATTACAACTATACCAATCCAAAGGAGGTAAACCAGGCCAACGCCAATTCCTTCCCCTGGAATAATAAACAAAAATGGAAGCGTCTGCATAGAATCGATGGCAAATTGCACCGTGTGTTTTCCCTGGATAAAAAATAAAATGGTTGCCAGCAGATGTATCAGATAAATATGCAGGATATAATAAAAGAAGGCAGTACGCCCAAAAACAACCATGATGTTTGAAAAGCCATTTTTTATTTTTTCGATAAAGGAAAGTACCAGCAATGCAGGCCCGATGGTAACGCACATGTACATCAGCGATGGTGGGTATTTATGTACTTTTAAAAACGACATCAGGGTGTAAAATCCGTTTTTCTGCACGGTCCATGCAACCGGATCGCCGTAGATATTGATAAAACGAACAGTAACAAAAAGCAATATCAATAAAAGACCCAAACGGGTAAGGTTTGTTCGCCTTTGTTCCATAGAGTAAGTTGGGCTAAAGAAAATGCCCACGCAATACCCCATTAGCATCAGGCCCGTCCATGGCAAAAATGGATACACTATCAATGCATAATATTTTGGTGCAAATTCATAGGCTACAAAATGGCCGGAGTGTAACATGTTCCACAAAATTCCGGGTTTAAATCCGGGCGTAGCTTCAGGTATATCAAGCAGGTTGTGCCCAAACACAATCAGTAACCCGATCGCCAGTACCAACTTGAACGGAAGCCTTACAGCAAACCCCAATAGGACCATACTGATACCGATGGTCCAGATAACCTGGAACGGAATGACATTATAAAACGGATTAAAGGTCCATGCCAATGCAATGATTACAAACTCTGCCACAATAAGCCAAAGCCCCCTCTTTATCAAAAATGCGCTCAACTCATTTTTTGTCTTTCGCAAGCTTTGCAGGTAAATAGAAGTGCCTGAAAGAAAAACAAAAACCGGCGCACAAAAATGGGTGATCCATCTTGTGAAAAATAAAACAGGAGTAGTGCTTGCCAGATTTGTCGGTTCATCAATATTGGCAGAGATGTGAAAATAATCCCGTGTATGATCCAGTGCCATTATAACCATGGCAATTCCACGGAGAATATCAATCGATTCGATTCTTTTGGTGGCAATCAATTTTTGATGCATGATGTATTATTATTTTTTCCAGGATAAGTTATCGTATTTTTTTTACTTACCATTTATTGGAATTATTGATCGAAGCATTTTAATATGCACAAATTTTGATTGTATCCTGCTTTTACCTGCTATGATGATATATTCCCGAAAGCTCAACAAAGCTTTGGCTATACACAATGATTCAATGTTTCCCTTGCAGAAATAAATGCAACCCCGAGGTCGTTTTTTGCCAATGCATTGTCATATACCATTGCTGCATCGGCAACTGGTGATTGGTTATTCAGCATGAGTGAAATATCCGAAATCCGATAGCTTTCGCTGGTTAGCAAATAATTTTTGCCATGAATTCCTGTTCGTGTGGCTACCTGAAAAACTGATTCGGCTACATCCCTAACATCTACCAAGGCAAACATCACATCATTGGCATACATCATTTCTATAAAGGGATTTGGAGCAATTTTATTTTTAAACAGGTATTGCATACCCATCGACGTAGAATCTTGCCTTGGGGAAAGACTGTTGCCAATTACCAAAACCGGTGAAACGGAACTGATCTCAAAACTTATTTCCGGGTGGTCGCTAATAAACTTTCGGACCGCCTGGTCTGCATAATATTTTGCCTGTGCATAAGGATGATCCTCTTCGCCAATATACGGCGTGTCTTTTTCGGAAAAAATTTGACCAGGTGGATGACTAGCTGGTGCTAATGGAAAGGACGTATTCCAGGCAGCCACTGATGCAATTAATACTACCTTTTTAATGCCTTCGGTTTTTGCGATCACTTGCAGGAAATTTTGAGTACCCTTTACCGTAGGTTCAAACAATTCTTTTTGAGGATCTTTTACATCCAGCATAAAGGGCGTACCTGCATGAACAATGATATCGCAACCATTCACAAAGGCTTCTACCGATGGTATGTCCAATACGTCCATTGCAAAAATCTCCAGGTTTTCTACATTGGAGAGTGCGTGCAAATGTTCGTATTTGCCTTTGTTCGTAATATCGGTTGACGATACTTTTACTTTGTAATTTTCTTCCAGAAAAATTTTGGTGATATAGCTTCCAATAAAGCCCGATCCACCAATGATGCCTACTGTTTTCATGTTATGTTTTTTTTTTGATTGAAAGATTATGTGTTTGTTTGAAGGCGTTGCCGGATAGTTTAAAATGTATTGCTGCCAATTATTGGTTTTCCATTTTTTTGTTTTTTTACTACTGGTATTTTCGTATCCATTGGTTAATTAACCCACCCGGCTGTTTGATAAATGGTCATCATTTGTTTCGTCTTTATCTTCAAAACTGTTGATGCTATTGATTACTTGGCGTACCAATCCATAATTTTTCTTGCTATCATTTTCAATGTGTTAAATGGTTGGTGTCAACAAAATGTTTTCTGTTTCCAAATGAGCAGTTTCCAGTACATTCAGTTTTACAAGATGTGCTTTGATACGCAGTAGCATTACAAAAAATAGTGCTCCGGTAGCAAGTAACGCCACAAACATCAGCATATATTCCCAGGACAGATTGGCTTTAAGCGGACCAAGCAGCGATGCACCAACTGATCTGCCTACATTGGCAAGGGCCATGTACAAAGTAAATTGAGTAGCCGATATCCTTCGCCAGCACAACTGCATGCCAATGGCAAAAGAGGCTATGGAGGTAAACACATACAGGGTATAATACATTCCCATAAATCCGGTTATTACACCGGTAGTCCAATGGGCTCTCATTAATGCCATGGTGATCATTAGAATAGCAAACAGCCCAAGGTAAATGCTCATCATTCTTCTTTTACCAAAAAAATCTGCTAAGGCGCCGCCAGCAAAAACACCTAAAAAGCCTGCAATCATCGACGTAATTGAGAACAGGTTGGCATACTTAGCATTTGTCCAGCCAGCCAACTGGATAGTAAAAACGGGTAGCATTGTTTCCAGCAAGGCAATGCCCATGTTAAAAAGAAAAAACGCAATGCCAATGTATAAACTTGATGGTAAAAAGAACACTTTAAAAAGGCTCTTAAATATTTTTGAAAAGGTATTGAGTTGCATCTCTGTTGTTTCCGGTGATGCGGCGCCTCTTGTCCATGGCAGTAGCTTTTCGCCCGGCCGCTCACGCATCAGGAGTGGCACCAGCAGGATAATGCAAACAAAGGTAGAAAGCACCAGGGTAGCAGCGCGAAAACCATAATGATTGATGATCCAGGTACCGGTAACAAGGGAGGCTGAAATTCCCATTATTTTGGCACCCCACATCAAACCATTTGCCCTTGCCTGTTCGTTTACCGGAACAATATCAATGGCCATGCCATCGGTAGCTACATCCTGAAAAGCACCAAAAAAGCTGACAAAGAAAGCAGCGGCCATTAGTAGCGGAAGATTATTCATTGGATCTGGCACCAACCCCATCACAACAAAACTAACTACCAGGCCAAGTTGGCCAAACAACACCCAGGGTCTGCGCCTTCCCATAGACAAAAAACTAAACCGATCCATTAGCGGTGCCACAATTATTTTAAAACTCCAGGGAATTCCGATAACACCGACAAATGCACCAATCTCAGCCGGACTTTTGCCATTCATCGCCATCCACGCCGGGATGGCAAAATAAGTCATACCCTCTGGCAAACCTTGAGCTGTGTATAAAATAGCAAAGCTAAAATACCGGAAAAAGGTATGCTCTGAAAGTGATGGTAAACCAGATAATTTCACTTGTTTGTCGTTTTGTTTGTGATAATAATTTTCAAGACTTATTCTCAGCATCCACATAAAAAGACATGCGCTGAAGTAGGATCGAACTCACCATTAGCCAGCATCACCAATCATGACAACCGGTGCTCCTCCTGTAGAAATCCTGGTGGCATCTGCTGATACTTCCTGCATACCAGGCGAAGACATGGCACCCTGAAATGCTTCCATCGATTCGAAAGGCATTGAAAAGAGCCGGTAGAAAGGAGCAGGTCCTGCAGGCGTTTGAAGAAACTTCAATGTTGTGTATAGCTTCAAATCATTAGGGATCCCCATTTTTTCATGCAGCAACGCAATATGAATAATGTAGTTTGCTTCAAATTGCTGCACATCGGCAGGCTGCGGATAAAGTACTGTGAGTTGTAGCATGCTATTAAGACGGTTTTGTTTTTGTGGTAGTTTAAAAGTTATTTCTTATTCCAGCTTATGGCAATTTTAGTAAATAGCAAAGAGATGGTCCGGCAAAGCCAAATAATTGTGGGATCTCTTTCCTTAAAATTTTCCATCAAATTAATTGCTACCGGTAAATCGTTCAACCATCGAAATGCAACAAAAGCAAAGGTTACTACATCGCTCCTGATCATCCATTCTTTGTGTACGACCTCTCATTACCGAAATGAACGCCATGGAGGCGGTTGTAATCCATCCGAAAGCAAGCATCTATAACCCGAATGCCCAAGAAAAATTTATTTTTTTGGCGCTTGTCCAGGCAAAAAAAGTTGAGCAAATAGTACCAGTTAGAATCGCCGGCAGGTAGGTGCGTTCCTTTACCCGGTTTACTGGCAGGTATTTGTTGCGGAATGCTTTCCAAATTTAAAGGGCTTTAAGGCCAACGCCAATACACCGCAGGAAATTGGCCCAATCAACGACCATTTGTAATCCCTATAACTGCCAAATATTTCTTTGTCACAGCCGAAATAAGAAAGAGCATCTTTAATAACAAACCTGCCTGCAAATAATACAAAGAATAATAAAATACCTGATTGTAAGTAAAATTGTGGTTGCTGTTGGTTGGTTAAATTTGTTTGTGACATCACATATTTTTTTTCTGATTTACAATTGAGGCACCCCTTCAATAGAATGATGTTTGTCTATGAAATCTACCTTGCTTGATGCAAAGTGATAAGTTGCTTTTTCAAATTTTAAGTACAAGTTTTTGCAGCCTATCTTGTTCGCTCGCAGCCATTGCTCCTTCTTATTCTGCTATTTCACTTTATGTGCCTCCATATCTATTTCAATCAACTGACCTTCTACTGCGAATCCCTTTACCTCAAGCCATGTTCCTGTAGGAAATTGCTTTTTGTAAATACCATTGCGAAAGCCAGACGCTTTAATGAAATCAGCCATATTGGTCGTGTAAATATTTTCTGCCACCACATCGTCATATGTGTAGCCATAATACTGTAAAATTTTTTCCAGATCACTGTAACAATTTTTCATCTGTTGTTCCATATTGCCGGGTGCCACTATCATCCCGGAATCGTTCATACTTACTGCCCCTGAAATTTTAAGATCGTTGCCAATTTTTACGGCATGGGTGTAGCCATATTCTTTTTCCAGTTTTGGCCGCAGGTTGAAATATTCCGGCGTTTCTGCCGATGCTGTTTGTGTGGTTGTTTCTGTTGAATTTTGTTTAGCTGTTTCCGAATTGCTGCATCCGGCTAATAATAGAATAGCAACATTAAATAGTAGCGATGATGTAAATAATTTTGGCATGTTATCGTTTATTTTTTAAAGTGAAATTTTAAAATGGACAGCTTTTAATTTTAACCAAAACGAAATATGGATGTCAATATCTAAATACTACCAACACCTCGTTACAAAAAGTGACCTACCTTAGAGTGCCCACAAAACTGTTGAAAAATAAGCTGCTTTGATGAATCACCCGGGATAGCTAAAATAGAAATGCTGCAATCAAGCCTGGCTGATATTCCATATGGAAATTGAAATAGCGAAAACTTAAAAAATAGAATTGCTAAAGAAGCACCGGTCTTTGACTCAAACAAAGCGCCGATGCCGCTATAACGTTATTTTAATAGTTGTGCATTGAAATATGAATTGGTGTGGATTATTTTTCCATCTTTATTTACTTCATGTCCGTAGTGCATTGGAACTTTAATTACTTTTTTATCCGACTTTCTACGCAAATGCAAGTTCCACCATGAATAAAGTACACCAGTGTTTCCCATTTCATATTGCATATAGTCTGGGTAGCCTGATTGCTCAATGCTCACAAACTCATATTTTTCCAATATTGTTTTGTCGGCTGCTTTTTCCTCATCTAAAGTTGTTGTCTTTAATTCCGGATCATTGTTATCTAAAAAGGTGGCATCTTTATCGAAGTAGCTATAATATTTATCCATATCGCCATGCTCGGCAGCAGCCATCATTAATCGTAGTTTATTTATGTTTTCATGTTGGTTATAAATAGTGCCGTTAGTTCTTTCTGTGTAGCCTCTGCCAATTTCATTTCCTATTTCGGGGTTTATGTAATTCATGAGTCTTCTGATCTTATTATCTTTTGTAAGTTGAAACGAACGATGCAGATACATATCAGCTTTAACACCGGTTTTTTTATGCACCCCTTTTAATTCATCCCAGGTATCTACCGTTACAGCATTGCTGTCACTTGGGTTTTTCGCATATTCAAAAGCATCCGCATAGGCTCCAGGTATGGTTTTAATAGAATAATAATTGAGTTGATCATGCCAGGCCATAGCATTTCTCAGATATGCTGACTTATCTGTTCCTTTTGCAAAAGGGGTTGTAGTTACTACGTTATCAGCTCTAAAATCGTTGGTCATGAGTTTGCCCATGGCCGTAGTGTCTCCATTCACCATGGCTTTCGTAAATGCGTCAACTACATTAATTGCGGGGTGTTCGATATAGATAGTTCCATTTGTCTTTTTCTGGCCAAAGCCGATGAAAGGCAGCATCATCATTGCATAGATAGTTATTTTTTTCATGTTTTTTGTCTGTTTTTAGCGTGCTGACACCGCACGGTTTTATTATCTATTTAAAAAATAAAAACACTTAAAGATTTTAAGAGTAGACACTGCGTAAAATTTTTCGAAGCAATGTGCCTTTTTAAGCCAGTGTATTAGTTATATGACCGCCAGTACCCTGGTACAGCATCGCTTCACCAAAACGCTATTATCACAGGCTTGCGTAATATTAAAATTAAAATTGCATCAGTGACAGCTCCATTCTAGCCTGCGCTTTCCTTTTAAAGTCTGGCTTTACATTTTTTAGATGTTCATCCGCTTCTCTGGATCATTTGACCTTTTACACTGTTGCATACCGGAAATAATAGCAACGATATAGCCAATCGTAAAATGATCGAATGATACTTTTTATGGTTGATCTTTACCTATAAACCGAGTCGCTATTGTATCAAAACATTTTAGTAATTCTCCTCAGGACGGCGTAATTCCCCCGAATTACGCCGAGCCATGGAGGAGCGTATTTATGTTGAGAAATATTTTTTACAGCATTTTTGTGTTGATCATTTTATATCGTTTTATACGCTTGTTCATTTGGGGTAATAGCTTTTATGGGGTACAGTAATTTTTGATAGCAAAAAAAATCTTCAAAGTCTAACGGCTATTTGCATTAGCGAAGTTTATTTTTATTAAGACTGCATTTTCTATTTGCAGCTATAAAAAGTCAACCACTAAACGTTTAAAATATTGCCGTTAAAATAGCATATTGAATGTTATGTATCGTATTTCTGTTGATGCCTTAAACCTACTAAGAATTTTTATTTGAAAAAAAAAGAAAGGACGAACAGGAGGTAAAAGTGTCCGAAGGGGGGTAGATAATTACCGGCATGCGTTAGCTGGTGTCAGATTGGTATCATCAGCAACGCTAATAAAGTAAAAGAATAGCAAGAAGCAGCGTCAGCAATTTGTATTGCTATAATTGCATGCAGGTACCGATCGATTATTTCGTGATTGCTACATAAGTACTAAGGGTGTTGCTGAGGTTATATAGACTCAATTCGCTTTTTCTATACATCAAACAAAGCTGAATAAATTTTTTGTAACTAATAATTCAAAAGTCCTGCGCCTTATTAGCGCTTCATTTGTATTCGTTTTCACGCCGCCTTATCCATTTTAAATTCAAAATATATACTGGTTCCATCTTTAACTTCCTCACGCATAGAGCCACTCAACTGTTGTGTAAGCAGCGATACCAACTGACTGCCAAAACCAGTGCCCTTCGTAACGCCGGATTTGCCAACTCCATTATCAGAAACTTCCAGTTGTAAAATACCATCCTTGCGTTTCTCCAGTTTAATGCGTACCATCCCGTTTTTCCCTTCTGGAAATGCGTATTTAAGTGTATTGGTGAGTAGTTCATTTACAATCAGCCCAAGCGGTACGGCTGTATCGATATCTACATCTAATTGTTCCATCGCACATTCAATGGTCACCCTTTTTTCAGCACCAAATGAATCAAGGATGCTCTCGCCCAGGTTGATAAAATAATCCTTCATTTCAATCGCTCCAAGGTTGGTACCCTGGTATAATTTCTGGTGTACAATGCCAATTGATTGTACCCGGTTTTGTCCCTCCAGCATCGCATCTTTTGTGTTGGGATCATCAATTTGTGCCGATTGCAAAGCAAGTAAACTGCTTACTACTTCCAGGTTGTTTTTTACCCGGTGGTGAATCTCTTTCAGCAGCAATTCGTTCTCGGCATTTTTAGCAGCCAGCAACCTGTTCGCTTTTGTACGGGTCTGATAACTCCGATAGCCAAAGAAGAGAAAACCTGCCAGTAATACGGCCACACCAACGCTTAGCCACTGCACCATTTTTTGTTGCGAAATCTGTTTTTCCTGCAATGCTATGGTGGCTTCTTTCTTCTTGGTTTCGTATTGTGTTAGCATCTTCGACATGGCTTTATCGCTTTCAATGGCGGCGGTGCTATCCCGCATTATACGGGCCTTTTTTTGATAGGCCAATGCCAGTGGATAGTTGCCCAGTTTTTCGTAGATCGTACTTACATGACCATAGTTTTCGGTAAGGTTGGCGATATCGCCATCTTTTTCCTGAAGCCTGACCGTTTCCAACTGGTATTTTAATGCTTCTTTGTAATTGCCCGTTAGTAAATTGATTTCTCCAAGATTGGCGGTGAGGGCTGTAATTGCGTTGGTGTAGTTTGCCTGCTCTGCCAGCACCATCGCTTCTTTATAAGCTGCCAATGCATCATCATATCTGCCCAGCCGTTTGAGTGAGTTGCCACGACTATTGGTAAAATCGCTTAAACTTAAACTGCCCAATTGAAGGCTGCGGGCCAGTGCTATTGTAGAGTCAAAATAGTTTAGAGACTGCTGGTGTTTGCCCATTGCAATACTAACATTGCCAGCACTATTGTATGCATAAATCAATTCTTCTTTTAACTCGTTTTCTTTGCAAAGCGTAATTGTTTTTTTTGCATATTCCATCGCTTCTGCCTGTCGTCCCTGGCGGGATAAATCTTCGGATATGCGGTTATAGGCGCCAGCAATACCCAATTTATCATCCAGGGCTTCCATCAGTTTCAAGGCTTGTAAATCAAACTCCATGGCCTTTTCTATTTCTTGCCTTTTTTTGTGTACCCAGGCAATTTTGAACAGGGTAGTGGCCTGCCCCTTTTTATTGTTTACCGCTGCATATCCGGTACTTGCTTTTCCAAAATAAAACATGGCAGAATCAAGTTCCAGCAGGTTTGCATGCATCCTGCCCTGCATTTCATAAAATTTTGGCTGCCAGTTTTTATCTCCCGATTCATTGGCCAGCTTCACGCCATTCCTGGCATATTTCAATGCTGTATTCAAATCATCTTTAAAAGCAACATCAACCAATTGATTCAGGATAGTTAGCTTTTTTTCGGTGGTATTTTCTTTAGCAAGACGCATCTCCAGACTGTCGTACGGTTTGTTTTGCGCATACAGCATTTGTAATGGCATCAGCAGTAGCAGTAAAAATACTTTCCTCATATTGTTGGATGATGGCTTTACTGGGTTCATATCCGGTTGTAGGTTTATTAGGCGCTTGCTTTGAAAATTATTAATTGTGATTTTGAAATCGGATTGGTTTGCACCAACTATAATGTTTGAATACTCTTCAACAGATTTTCCTTCAAACCTGCACTGAGTGGAATCGGCTTTTGTGCAATCATCACATGACTCTCTGCCACTTCATCCACATGGGTTATGTTGATAATATAAGAGCGATGAATACGGAGAAAAAGCCGTGAAGGCAATTTTTCCTCAATTGTTTTAAGGGTGATGGATAACAGGTATTCTTTTTGCGCCGTAAAAATGCGGCTATAATTACGATCGGCCTCAATATACAAAATATCAGCAATCATTATTTTAGCCATCTTTTCTTTATGTCTTACAAAGATCCGGTCACTTAAAATAAACGGCTGTTCTTCCAGGGCAGCCATTTCGGGATGGGCGCCGGTATAATTTTCTGCCATCCGGATAATGGTAAGTTCAATGGCTCTTTGTAAATCCAGTTGCTTAAATGGCTTAGAAATAAAAGCGGCTGGTTTAGTAGCTTTTGCTTTGTTGAAAGTTGCTTCATCTGAATTGGCAGTCAAATAAATGATCGGAATTGCAGCCAGTTGTTGGATCTTTCCAGCAGTTGCAATACCATCTAAGTTTCCTTTCAGGTTGATATCAAGTAGTATAATATCCGGCTTGTTTTCCTGTACGTGTATAATGGCTTCTTCGCCCCTGGCCAATATCCCGGTTACTTCATAACCTAGGGTAGTTAATTGCATGGAAATTTTTGCCCCGATAATCATTTCATCTTCTACTACCAAAATTTTAATTAGTGTGTCCATTATTGAGGCCGTTTACGTTTTTTAAATTTTATAAACTTTAGGTTCCGTTTGTGTAACAACTCGTTGGTGTAGCAACTAGTGTTAAGTTGATTGTGAATTGTCATTATTTAAACATTAAAAAATCAACTTTTAACAAATAGAGACTTCATTTTATTTTTACCATAACATTAGTTGCAAGTTTAGTAAAATTACCAACGCCATTTCAAAACCAATGCCTTTTGTTCTCTCTGTTTCAGGCAGACAAAATTCCAGTACTTAAATGTTTACTGCAACTTTATTGGCAATTCCAGTCGGGCCGATTTGTTGGCTTTGCTAAGTTTATGAAGGCGGCAGTAGTAAGCCATTTTGCATGTTATTACCAGTCTAAGCGATTCAGGCAATCGTTTCTCAAAGTTGTTTTCCGGTTTATCTAAATAAGAAGAATTTAAAGTATCAGTTGCTGCAAAAACAACACGATAGCGTAGTGCTTGACGGCTAAAATCAAACAACAGGCCCAAGCCTTTTTTTGAAATTAGAAAAAGAATTGTAGAAAATGTTTTGGTCATTTTTTCTTGTAGTAAAGATGTTACTGTTTTGTAATACAATCCAGTTTAGAAATTTAATAGTTGTTTTAAGTAGGGTGGATGATTGTGAAAAAATATATTGAAGGCAACAAGGACAGTTTTACAGTTAAAAATCCAAAATAATTAATTGTTAGCATATCACTGGCTACAGAAAAATAAATACCATATTCATATTTTTGATCCTATTAATTTGAAGACACTGGATGACTCAATGCAATGAGCGTTCAGTCATTGGTATAAATGTTATCTTAAACAATTGCTTTGAGGATCCTCATTACAAAAAGGATCTTTTAAAGCCGTTGAATCGGGGAGATTACTCGTTTAATTTTAAAATTGGATAATTGATCTAATGTAATCTAAATTATTATTTTGATTTACATCAAGCGCAGAGAAAATAAATTAAAATTATCAATTGAAGATTTTCAAATTTAAGCGCTGTGGTTGGATAATTCAATAGGTAGAAAAGCGAGGACTAAATATTTTCATTCCGGGTTAAGGCAGGCAATATAATAACGAACTCTGCACCTTCGCCTTCTTTGTTGATTACTTTTAGTTCACCATTGTGGGCTTTTACAATGTCGTAGCTCAACGATAAGCCGAGGCCTGTTCCCTGACCCGTAGGTTTGGTTGTAAAAAAGGGCTGAAATATTTTAGCCAATACTTTTTGTGGAATCCCATCTCCATTGTCTTTTACAATAATTCGAACGCCACCACCAAATGAAAGCGGGATTACCGCAGTACTAACGGTAACGGTAGGCTCATATCCAGCGCCGACCGCTTTCTTTTTTTCTGTTACCGCATAAAATGCGTTTGTTATTAAATTGAGCAATACCCTTCCCATATCCTGCGGAATGATATTGATGTTTACAATACGCTCATCAAATTTGGTAACCATAGTGGCATTGAAAGATTTATCCTTCGCCCGCAACCCGTGATAGGCGAGGCGCAGATATTCATCCGCAAGCGCATTGATATCGATCGGTTCCTTTACACTACTGCTGCTGCGACTGTGCTGTAACATTCCTTTTACAATGCCATCAGCCCTTTTGCCATGGTGCAATATTTTTGCCAGGTTCATTTTTACATCTTCTGCGATGGCAATGGCATCCGCTATATTGTTGTTTACCAGTTCTGCTTTCATTTCGTCCAGCAGCTCTGTACTTACTTCCGAAAAATTGTTTACAAAGTTTAAAGGGTTTTGTATTTCATGGGCAATACCGGCTGTTAGTTCTCCAAGCGATGCCAGTTTTTCAGATTGTATCAATTGAGTCTGTGTAGCTTTCAATTCGTTTAATGTATGTTCCAATTCAAATTTCTGCCTGATTAATTCCTGCTTCTGGTTGGTTAATTCCTGTGTTCGTTCTGCCACCTGCACTTCCAATTCTGATTTAAGACCCAGGTTTATTTTGTTCTGCCGCTCTTCCTCAAGTCTTTTTATTTTTTCTTTCTCCAGCGCCTTTTTTTGCCGGTTGTTGATGATAAACATAGTGATCATCCAAATAATAGCAAATCCTTTGCCTACTTCAAATACTTTATCCCACTCATTGTAGAATGACCGGTTAATTAATTTTAAAAGATTCCCCACAAAAGAAATAAAGATTAATGGGAAGACTGCAAAAACGGTAGATCGTGCTGAGTGAAAAATCTCCTTTGTGTAAATGGTAACCAGTATAGCCAGCAAAATGATATAAGCCAGCCATTTAGTAATCAACCTGGAATCGTTGTAGCTAAATTCCAGTACCTGTAATCCAATACAGATAAACATAACCGCCAATAGTTTTCTATCCCAATCCGGCAAAGTAACAGATGTGTTCAACGATTTGCGCAGGTGAACAATAATAGAAAAAGAAATGATCAGGAATATATTCATAGTTATTTTTTTGGATGACAGCATCTTGCAGCAACGTTGTCAGCAATTATATTTCGATTTGTCATGCAGTCAATGTTGTTTTCGTTCTACACAATAGAGACGAAAAAGTTAAGGCAGGAAATCGCTTTTTTCCATATCCCATCAATTATGCGTTATACTTTATCACTCTTTAGCTTAAATAAAGAAATAAATGTAAGAAAAATCAGTCAGGTTATTGTAGTGTGCATTTATTATTGTCAGCAGGTGTCAAACTTCTGCAGGATTGTTTCACTAAAACCTCTTTTGAAAATTTGATATGTTTGCTTTGTACAGGACAAATTTAATAGCCTTCATTGAAACTTTTGCAAATCAAACCCTTACCAACACTTGCAAAATGACTATTCGGGTTAACTAATTTTGTAAGTTGTCACCCTACCAGCTTCGGATAATTACTCTATTTTAAATGTACGCTTTGCGCCATGCCAATTTTTGTATATTTGTTTTTACTTTTTACCAACCCCGATTAAATTGAACGATGAACTATCATGCATTATTGATAAAGGTTAAGGACCATGTGAATTTATTTTACCTTGAACATGCTTCGACCAACTATTGTTATCACAATCAAAATCATACACGGGATGTACTGGATGCGGTGCAAAAAATTGCCGACCATTATCAACTGGATGATCGCTCGTTTTTCATAGTTTGTGCGGCCGCCTGTTTTCATGATATTGGATTTGTTCTTTCAAAGGGTGAATTACATGAACAGAAGGGGGCAGCGCTGGCAGGATCGTTTTTAAAAACCATTGAAGTGAATGAGGCTGACGTTGTTGCAATACAAGGCTGCATTATGGCAACCAAAATGCCCCAAATGCCCAACACGCTTGAAGAACGAATTATTTGTGATGCTGATTTGTATAATCTTGGCACACTCGCTTTTAAAGAAAACAATCGGTTGTTAAAAAAGGAAAACGAATCGATAACTAATACAAAAGTTGATGGCATTGCATGGCGGAAATCTTCCATCAATATGTTGGAGAAGCATCAATATCATACCGATTATTGCCGGACATTGCTGGATAAAACCAAAGCTGAAAATTTAGCCAGAATGAAAAAAAAGCAGGAGGAAAAGCTTGCAAAAGTACAGCTAACTATTGCTTTGCCGGTTATGCCTGACATAATACCATTGGAGGGGGAAAATGAATGCGCTGAAAAAAAATCGACTAAAAATAAAAAGCTGGACCGGCCCAAAAAAGGAATTGAAACCATGTTCCGCATTTCGGCCTCGAAAAATGTTCGCATTAGCGAAATGGCGGATAATAAAGCCAATATAATGATTTCTGTTAACTCTATTATTATATCGGTTATACTGGGTTTAATGGTTCGCAACCTACAGGAAAACAGCAATCTGATCATTCCTACTATTATGCTGCTGGCAGTAAATGTAGCTACCATTATTTATGCCGTTCTTGCAACAAGACCTAAAGTTACCGATGGTATTTTTACACAGGAGCAGGTGCAAAAGAAAACGGTCAATCTCTTATTTTTTGGAAGTTTTTATAATATGAATTTTAAGGAATACGATGAGGCGTTGAATACAATGATGAATGATAGTGAGTTCTTATACGGAAGTCTTTCCCGTGATATGTTTTGGCAGGGCAAAGTGTTGGGGCGTAAATACAGGTTATTAAGAACTTCCTATTCCATTTTCCTGTATGGAATCGTGGCGGCTGTACTGGCCTTTGCAATTGCCGTAGTATTTTTCTGATAATATTTATTATTTTAACATTGAACCAAATGAACAAGTGGAATTTTTCTATTCTGGTAACTTTTATCGCAATTGTGTGCACTATTTTTTTACCCTGCTGCAATACTACGAAGAGCTTCACAAGTCCGGCAGGCTATAATTTTAATAAGCCAGAAAAGTTAATTATGGAATTGGCTTTACGAGAAATTTCTGGTATTTGCTTTATGAAAGGAAATGATGATATATTGTTTGCGATTGAAGACGAAACCGGAAAATTGTATCTATATCAACTGGCCAATGGCAAATTAACCAAATCAAAATTTGGTAAGAAAGGCGATTATGAGGATGTGACAATTTTAAACAACCAGGCAGTGCTGGTTTTAAGCAGTAATGGATCCATTTTTATGTTTGCCGCTAACGAAGCCGGTAATGAAAAAATTGACAGTATGCAAGAATATAAGAGTATTTTACCTAAGGGTGAATATGAAGGATTGTTTGCGGAAGATTCAATGCTGTATGCGCTTTGCAAGGATTGTCCACAAGATAAATCAACTAAGGAAGTGTCTGTTTTTGCACTTAAAATGTCCACCGGGAAAGGCTTGAGTGTAACCAATTCTTTCAAAATAGATGTTTCGGGAATACAGTCAGCCGGTGCGAAGGAGAAGATTAAATTCCATCCATCTGCAATTGCCAAAAGCCCGGTTACCAATGACTGGTATATACTTTCGTCAGCAAATAAAATATTGTTACTTTTAGACGAGCAATGGAAACTGAAAGCCTGTTTTCAGTTGCAACCATCGTTGTTTAAACAACCTGAAGGATTGGCTTTTAACAGCAAAGGCGATTTGTATATTTCAAATGAGGGTGGTGCAGGAGCTGCCGATGTTTTAATATTCAGGTTTGGCGAAAAATAACGGATTTAAAAACTTTATTTACAATCTTTAAAAAAAGCGCATTTGTCCAACGCTATAGATCACAATATTGCTTGTTCCCTAATTATAATTGACAAACGATTTTTTTTTTGCAAGTACCTATGGGTTATCGGTGCTCGTGCTGTATAAAATTGAAAGGGTTATCTATTTTTTATTGCAGGAATTTTTGAAGCACGATCCAATCTATCAGGTACGAATTAAAACCCTAATTGAGTTATAGTTCGAGCCGCAAATTTTAGTAGACGCTTTAAGTTAGTTTACGCTTAACATGACAACGGCAAAAAAGTGGTCAGACAAGCATATGTACTTGCATTTTTTACCAATCACTGTTCAATTACAAACTGGTACTGTCGTCATATTGATGTTGGAGAAGAAAAGGTTGACTTTTGGTGTTCCCGGTAATGAAACAAATTATTGATCTATTTTGCAATATATTATTACAGACAACCTTGTAAGGCACGGTCTTTTTTTTCAAACAATGGATTTTACCTGCTGTTGATGCCATATTACAATCATTTAGTAATTTAAAGAAGTTATCGCGTTTTTGCTGGCAAGATCAACTTTGGCTGCAAATTGATACTGCACAAAAAGCAGACTTTTTTACAATGTACTCAGAAAATCAAATAGTAATCGTTTTTACAACGGCTTCGATATTCAGTCTTCCATAGATGTGCGGAAATATTTCATTTACAGACGTAGCCATTTCGTATTTTAATTCGGGTGTTAGCTTTTTTTCATCGATATGCAATAATACCAGATCAGGCACATTTTGATAATATCGCTCTAGTACACTAGTTACCTGCGCTTCCATGCTAGCATGGATAAATCCTTCGATTGCCAGCGAATCAGCTACATAATAACCCTGCCGTAATGCAAGCTGCCACTGATTCAAAGTCGCTACATGAAATATCATTCGTTTAATAGTTTTACAAGTGTCAATAGTTCCTCCATCTTATATCGGTTACGATCATTGTCAAAACATGTGCTCAGTTCTTCGAGTAAAAATCGGATAATGCGCTTATTAGACAAGTGTCTAAAATAGGCCGGAGAAGGCGCAACTGAAATTCGTTTAAAATAATTTTCTACGTCTTTATGCGAATAGATATTGCCATTTAGCGGATCAATGAAAAAGTTTATTTTTTCAGCGTTGTTTCCGGCAGGGTTTAAGAATTCATACTGCGGATCGAAATATCCGAGAATAAATTGCCTTGGTATATTGGTGGCTTTCACCGGTATATCCAGCTTATCGCACAATACTAAATATAAAATGCCATTGCTGATTGCGTTTCCTTTTTTTGCTTCCAGAGTTTTAGTTATTAAAAAATCCTCGGGCTGGCTATAAGATATTTCTACACCTTTTTGCTTGTAATAGTTATAAAAAATACTGGTCATTACATTAATTTGTTCCAGCGGTGTAAGGTAGTTATTTAGCTCCAGCCAAATATTACGTCGCAATTTTTCTATTTCCTGTAGCGCCTTCACTTCCAGCATTTCAGGGTAATGATAACGGGCCACCAACAATGCACCTTGCAATAATTCGCACTGGCCGTTTTTCCAAACGATAAAATCATTGGTTAGATCTCTGAAATGCAATTTATGGATAAGCTTTTCAATTCTTTCCTGTACTTCTTCCTCATTGGTACTTTCCCACAAATCTTCAAGATTGGGGATGATGTCTTTTCCAAAGGAAATGATTTTACTACTCACCGTTTGAAATACGTCTTCATCCGGATCATCGATCAGATGGAAAAGTGCCGAAATTTCTTTATTCTCTACCAAAACCTTTTTATTTTGAAATGAATTTCGTTAAATGCAACTAAATAAGGTGTTTAAATTTTTCCACATGGAGTGAATAAACGCTTACAACAATAAAAAATAAGTGACTAGTTATTTGAATAAAGTAATATTATAAAATTCAACAAAGCGATTTTGAATGGCTGCGGTTGGATTTAGAAGTCTTTAAAGATGCCTGATTTAAGTATGTGCCATTCATCATTGAGAATACTGTAGTAAACTGTATCCCTCACCCGGCCTTGTGAAGTAATCTGATGTTTTCGGAAAATGCCTTCCTCTGTTGCACCTATCTTTAAAATTGCTTTTCTTGATTGTTGATTGATGACATCTGTTTTTATTTCAACCCGATTAAATTGCAATGTTTCAAAGGCAAATTGTAGTAATAAAAATTTGCAGGCTTTATTAAGACCTGTCCGCTGAAAATCCGGATGTATCCACGTCCAACCTATTTCGAGTCTTTTATTTATGAAAGAAATATTACCAAATCGTGTTGTTCCTGCCACTTTGTTTACCTGCTTGTCAACAATTAAAAAAGGGTAGGAGCGCTTCCTGTTTCTTTCGATGAGTGCCAAATTTATATATTCTTTTAAATGTGCAGGTTCTAATAAAAGACTCATGCCAACCTCCCAAATAGCTGTATGATAAGCGATGAAGTTGAGTGTCTCAAAATCATTCATATGCAATGGACGAAGGATTACTCTGTCATTTTCCAATACAATATCCTGCTCAAAAAAAATAGTCTCATTCATTGGTTAGAAATTTTTCTTCACCATATCCGCAACGATTTTATCGATGGGCAATGTGAGCTTATTTGCGGAAAATACCTCCCATGCTACAAAGCGAAAACTTTCAATCTGATTCGATTCGTTATAAAGATTACGTTGCTGCTCGTCAAAATCAAATTCTTTAGTTTTCAATGCAACCGTGATAGGCTCTAAGGCTGTAGCAAAATAGTAAATGGATAAAATCTGGTGGGCGTTATTGAACGCACTTTGCTGAAAAAAGTCAGTCGTATAAATGTGATCACCTATTGCTACTTCAAGATTCATCTCTTCTTTAAATTCTCTTTTCAGGCAGTCTCTTGTGCCTTCACCAATCTCCAATCCACCACCCGGAAACTTGGTGTAATACGCACCTCTGATAAATTCATCACTTACCAGCACCTGCTTTTCTTGATTTAATAAAATGCCATATACTCTAACAGAAAGTACCATACCCATATTGCTATTTTTTTACTCTTTTAAAATAATTCCAGGCTACCACGGCTAATATGATCAATGAAATAATTACCGGTATCCAAAATGCATACGGTGTATCCTTGTATGGAATCGGCACGTTCATGCCGTAGATACTGGCAATCAGGATGGGTACAGTTAATACGATTGTGAGCGTTGTTAGTCGCTTTAACACTTCATTCTGGTTATTGCTAATGATACTCGCAAAAGCATCCAATGTGCTGCTGAGTATGTTGGTGTAGGTATTGGCCATTTCCAATGCCTGACTGGTCTCGACGATTAAATCATCCAAAAAATCTTTTTCGTCTTCGTTTAATTGCAGGAAGTTGGTACGTGCCATTTTCATCATCAGCAGTTCGTTGCTTCTTAGAGCAGTTAAAAAATACACCAGGCTTTTTTGAATCCGCATTAGCTGAAGCAACTCTTCATTCCGGTTGGCAACATATAATTTGTGCTCAAGATTATTTCTGCGTAAATTAATTTCCTTCAGATAGTCCTGGAAATTATTAATGATTTTTTCAAATATTTTCAAAACCATCATATTTTTCTTATCCGGATTGCGATTCTGAAATGTGTTTAAAAACTTTTTGATGGCTTCGTTTTCAAATGAATTAACGGTTACAATCTGTTTATGGGTGAGTATGATACAAATAGGAATCGTAATATAAAATGCATCGCTGTCGTTAAACGAATTGTTTTCCGTTGGCGTTTTGATCACTATCAGTTTTACATTGTCGTCAATTTCATAACGGCTACGTTCATCAATATCCAGTGAATCCTTTAAGAAGTCAATTGGTATTTCCAACGATTCACTTAGTTCCGAAAATTCTTCCTGCCTCAGCGGAGGTAATACATTGATCCAGGTTCCATCTTCAGGCTTATCAATTGCGATCGTTTGATGTTCTACGTTTTTAAAATACTGAATCATTTTTTTTGGAGCTTGAAGTTAGTGGTAACCTGTTAACGTTCTTTATACAGTTTTATCTGCTATCTATAAATCTAAATGGAAACAATTAGTCATTTTTTATATAAAGACTATCTAACTTAAATGCGCCTGTTGCATTTTTAAGACCTTTATCAGTGTAGGCTACTTTTTTATACGCATTAATCCGAAATCTCAATTTCGCCTTTAAACACAAATTCAGCAGGGCCACAAAGCCAAATGTTATGAAAATGCTGATCATCTATTTTGTCAAATTCTACACTTAAATGACCACCTGGGGTTTTTACAACAACCGTATTAAATCCATTTTCATTGTGGGCAGACAGGAGAGCTGCAGCCGTAACTCCTGTGCCACAACTGAGTGTTTCATCTTCCACGCCTCGTTCGTACGTTCTTACAAAGATGGTATCCTCCGAGAGTGATTCCACAAAATTAACATTGACACCACCAGGCGCAAACTCTTTGCTGTATCTTATTTCATGTCCGGTTTCAAATACATCAATTGTATCTACTTCAGAAGCGAATTTTACAAAATGTGGTGAGCCGGTATTTACCAATGCATACGAATTGTGATAGGCTACTTTATTTACATTTTGCATTTGTAAACTTACTATACCATCGCTGTCAATTTCTGCAAGGTGTTCGCCATCTGTCGCTATAAAGTGATAAGAACTTCTGAATATTCCGCTGTGGCTCGCAAATTTTACCAGGCATCTTCCTCCATTTCCACACATGGTGCTTTCATTACCATCAGCGTTGAAATAGACCATTTCAAAATCGTACCCCTCTTGCTTTCCTAACATCATTAGTCCGTCTGCACCTATTCCAAAATGTCTGTTGCAAATAAGCTTGATTTGCTTAGTGGTTAATAGCGGATATTGGTTTTCCCTGTTATCTAAAATTACAAAGTCATTTCCCGTTCCGTGATATTTATAAAACGCTACTTTCATTTTTTATAAATTTGAATCTGCAATGATATTTAATGATTGTTTAATTAAATTCTCTACCGCAAGCGCTCCATCTTTTGAGAACGTTTTATTAATTCTATTGGCCACAATGGCATTCAGACTAAGGCAATGATGGCCCAGTAATTTTCCCAGCCCGTATATAGCGGATGTTTCCATTTCAAAATTAATGATACGATTATTGCCGAATTGAAAAGTTGTTAAATTGTCAATCAATTGCGGATAGGCAAGTCCAAGACGCAGCACCCTGCCCTGTGGGCCATAAAAACCGGGACAGGTTACCGTAATACCCGGGTGATAAAGCGTTGTGAAATGTTTTAAAAGGTAAACACTTGCCATCTGAATATAAGGCGACACATTACCCGAGTTCAATTGAGTATGTGTGTTAAACGCTTGTAGTATTTGTTTTTCTTCCTCATTGTTTTCCATCCGATAAAAGTTCATCAGGTTATCTAATCCAAGTCCGTGTGTGGACGCCACAAAACTATCTACTTCAATTTCTTTTTGAAGGGAACCAGCAGTACCAAAACGAATAATATTTAGCGGCGTAAGTTGTTCTTTTATGGTTCTTGTTTCAAAATCAATGTTTACCAGCGCATCCAATTCATTCAAAACTATATCAATATTATCCGGACCAATTCCTGTGCTCACACAGCTTAGTCTTTTGTTACCTATGTAACCCGTATGAACAATAAATTCACGATGTTCATTTTGAATTTCCACTTTGTCAAAATGCTTGCTTACTTCTTTCACCCGGCTTGGGTCTCCTACAGTAATAACAGTTCCTGCGATTTCTTCCGGTCTGCAATTGATATGATAAACTGCCCCCCGGTTGTTGATGATCAATTCCGATTCTGCTATTCTATTCATATTCTTTTATTTAGATTCCCGAATTTCGCATTAACTATTTACAATTTCTAATAAAAAAAATCCTATTTTCGCACCGCAATAAAAATTAGGGTGTAAAAGTTGATTATACAAAAGAAAAATTTTTTTGCATGATTTTTTTAGATCTTTAATAGTTAAGTTTACACCTTCTTTGAATTACCAATCTTAAAAGGTCCTGTGGCCGAGTGGTTAGGCAAAGCTCTGCAAAAGCTTCTACACCAGTTCGAATCTGGTCGGGACCTCTATTTACTCAATCCCTCTCCCATTGGAGAGGGAATTTTTTTTTAAATCTATGGTTCTAAAATTTTTGCACTGGGTTGGTTTAGCAGCCTGTATTACTTTGATCGTTTCTTGTTTTATGCCCTGGTCTTATTATGCCGATGCGTCTATTATAAAAGAAGCAGAAAGAACTTTTACCGGTTTTTATTCCCTCGGAAATAATTATGGCAAACCGGGTAAATTTCTAGTAGGTCTTGGCGTAATTGCACTCACACTAATGTTGCTTCCAAAAATTTGGGCCAAAAGAACCAATCTGTTTGTTTGTGCCTTAACGGTTGGTTATGCTATAAAATCTTACATCTTGTTTACTTCCTGTTACAATGCCTACTGCCCGGAAAAAAAACTTGGTGTTTTTCTGATGCTGATTTCGAGTATTGTAATGTTAATTGCGTCAGCATTTCCAAATCTTCGCCTGAAGCCAACTGGTAACAAATAATATAGTTTCGTTTGGGGCTGCTATTACTGATCATGCAATTATACTTCATTCATTTCTATAATGAAATGCAAAAAATATTTTATACAAAAAAACCGGTCAGATAACCGGTATTTAATATCTTAAAAAATATATCTGGTCTAATTCTTTTTAACCTCTTTTGCCCAGGCGTCTTTTAACGACACGGTACGATTGAAAATAATTTTCTCTTCCGTCGAATCTTTATCCAAACAGAAATATCCCTTTCTTATAAATTGATATTTAGATAATGGAACAGCATCTATCAAGGAAGGTTCTATAAACGCATTGTGAATGATTTGTAATGAGTTTGGATTAATATACTCCTTAAAATCGCCCTCTTCGGCTGATGGATTTTCTACATTAAATAAACGGTCGTACAAACGAATTTCTGCATTTAAAGCGTGTGCAGCACTTACCCAATGGATGGTACCTTTTACGCTAATGCCACTTGAATCGCTGCCACTTTTACTTACTTGCAGATAGGTTGCATACACTTCAGTAATTTTACCATTGTCGTCTTTTGCAAAGCCCTCACATTTCACAATATATGCACTCTTTAGTCTTACCATTGCACCAGGGGCCAGGCGATACCACTTCTTCGCAGCTTCTTCCATGAAATCTTCCCTTTCAATCCAAAGCTCTTTGCTAAAGGGCACGATCCTTGTTCCAAAGCTTTCTTCAGGGCCGTTTTCACTTAACATTTCCTCTGACTCGTCATCAGGGTAATTGGTAATAATTAATTTTAACGGATCTAATACAGCCATCACCCTTGGAGCCAGCTTATTCAAATCTTCTCTTACACAAAATTCCAACAGGCTCACATCTATTAAATTTTCTCTCTTGGCAATACCAATCCTATCGCAAAAATTGCGGATGCTTTCTGCCGTAAAACCCCTGCGGCGCATACCACTTATCGTGGGCATTCTTGGATCATCCCAGCCTTGCACGTACCCTTCGGTTACAAGCTGTAGTAATTTGCGTTTACTCATTACTGTGTAGGTCATATTCAGACGTGCAAACTCGTATTGTTTAGAAGGGAAAATTTCAAGTTTTTCAATAAACCAGTCGTACAGTTCTCGATGCGGAATAAACTCAAGTGTGCAGATACTATGGGTTATTTTTTCGATACTGTCGCTTTGCCCGTGGGCAAAATCATACATTGGGTAAATGCACCAGGCATCTCCGGTACGATGATGATGAGCATGCTTAATCCTGTAAATTATTGGATCTCTCATGTGCATATTATTTGCGGCCATATCAACCTTCGCCCGCAATACTTTTTCGCCATCTTTGTATTTCCCATCCTTCATGGCTGTAAATAATTCAAGATTTTCTGCAACAGATCGGTTTCGGAAGGGGCTATCTTTTCCAGGTTCGGTAGGGGAGCCTTTCAAAGTAGCAATTTCCTCAGCATTGGAGTCATCAATATATGCTAATCCTTTATGTATCAGTGTTACTGCAAATGTATGCAACTGATCGAAATAGTCGCTTGCATACAAATCCTTATCCCAGGAAAAGCCCAGCCAGTTTACGTCTTCTTTAATACTGTCAACATATTCTGTTTCTTCTTTTGCCGGATTAGTGTCATCAAATCTAAGGTTTGTATTTCCTCCGTATTTTAATGCTAAACCAAAATTGAGACAAATACTTTTCGCATGTCCAATGTGTAAATAACCATTTGGTTCAGGTGGAAAACGGGTTAGGATAATCGCATATTTTGCACTTTTTAAATCAGCTTCAATTATCTCTTCTATAAAGTTCAGGCTCTTTTCTTCAGACATCTTTTTAATTTACTGTTGCAAATTTAAATAAGAAATTTTAAACGGATGCAGTCTTTCCTCCTGTATCATTTTTTTTCATTTCTTCAAGCATAGTGATAATTCTATCTAATTTTTTTATCTCAAGGTTACTTATCTGCAATTGAAGTGCTTCTATTTCTTTTTTTGCTTCGATATTTGTTTTGTAATCTTCCTGCGCTTGAATTCTGTCCCGCTGGCTTGCTCTGTTTTGAGACATCATTATTATAGGAGCTGCATAGGCAGCCTGAGTAGAAAATATCAGGTTTAATAAAATAAAAGGATATGTATCCCAATGAGCAATCATTCCCCAAACATTTAAAGTCATCCAAATGATAACAAAAATACTTTGCAAAATGATAAACCGCCACGATCCCATTCCATTGGCTACGGAATCAGCGATACGGTCACTCAGTTTTAAAGAAGCCTTATGTTTATCATGCCAGGTTGCTTTGTCCATATATATTGTATTGATTATTACCTATAAAAAAGCCTTTGAATTCATTTAGAATACAAAGGCTTTTCATTTGAATAGATTATTTAATCAGCTCTGCCCATTCTTCTAAGGTATGATGCATGAGAGGCAATTGCCTGACGCATTTTAGGATATTCAACATAATTAATTCCAAAATCAACACAAGTCTGTTTAATTATTTTACTGATGGCGGGATAATGAATGTGAGAAACTTTCGGAAACAAATGATGTTCTATCTGGAAATTTAACCCACCTACCAACCAGGATAATAGTTTGTTTTTTGTGGCAAAATTTGCTGTAGTTTGTATCTGGTGAATGGCCCACTCATTTTCTATTTTATTCGTGTCCGCAATTGGTATTGGGAATTGGGTATCCTCAACTGTATGCGCCAGTTGAAAGACAATACTAATTACAAAACCAGTCACCATACTGGCAATTAAAAAACCAACCATCCAACTCACAAATCCCACAGTATAAATTGGCAAGGCAATGAATAAAACGGCATAGCCTACTTTTGCACCCCAGAATCCCACGTGTTCTTTCACACTCAATCTTTTGATCGGTACAGAACCAATTCTCTTTTTAAAATATTTTTGATAATCCGTTAAGAAAACCCATATCAGGTGAAGTAATGTGTATAAAAACCAAACATAATAGTGTTGAAAACGATGCATCCAGTATTTCTTTTGCGTAGTACACATTCTCAAATAAGGTTTGATTTCAATATCATCGTCAATGCCATCAATATTTGTGTACGTATGGTGGATGATGTTATGCTTCATATTCCACATAATGCTGCTTGCTCCTAAAAAATTAACAGAGATTGCAGCCATCCTGTTCAACGATTTACTTTTGCTAAAGCTGCCATGTCCTCCATCGTGCATTACATTAAAACCAATTGCCGCGGTAAAACAACCTAGTAAAATACACTCTAAAATTGCCAACCAGGCTACAGGCGTAAAATATACCAGGTGAATATACAGTGCAACGTAAGCGGAAAAGAAAAATATAGCCTTGAAAAAAAGACTAAAGTTACCAGTGGAAGGTTTTTTTCTATCAATAAAATATTGGTTCACTCTTTTCTTGAGTTCCTGATGAAAGTCAGTACTATTTTGTATGAATTTGGGAGTTGCCATTTATGTAAATTTTGTGGATGCAAGGTACATTATTAATGCCTTTTATGATTGTTTGTTTATGACCAAATCAGGTATTCTGCCTGATAAATGAATCAAAGTTGTTAAATCCTATCATTTTTTTACTGATAAACCCTTCCGCATATTTCACGCCTATCATTTTACCATACATTTTTGCACGATAAATAATACTATCCATGAAATCAGGGGAGGAAATATAAGTTTGTGGTTCTTTCATATCGGGGCTATTAAATTGGGTTTTATAAGCCCTTATTGCTTCCAGTTTTCTATCCATTACATTGGAAACATCAATGACGAAATCTGGATTGAGGTATTTATCCTGTACATAGTGAAAAACATATTTAGGGCGCCAAGGGTTTTGCGATATGTCATTTATAGCCGTATCAATTTTTCGCAATCCCGATAAGAAAGCGGCATCTTCTACTAAACTTGCACTCCGACCGTGATCTGGATGACGATCCTCGGGCGCATTACAAAAAATGAGCTCTGGCTGGTATTGCCTGATAGCTGCAATAATTTTCATTTGATGCAATTCGTCATTCACGAAAAATCCGTCGGCCATTTGCAAATTCTCCCGGATATCCAATTGCATTATTTTGGCAGCCGCTGCTGCTTCCAGCTTTCTGGTTTCAATAGTACCGCGGGTTCCCAGCTCACCCTGCGTAAGGTCTATTACTCCGGTTTTTTTTCCGTTTAGCTTTTCATTTATGAGTATCCCGCCACATGATAATTCAACATCATCGGGATGAACGCCAAAAACAAGTATATCTAATTTCATGAAAGAACGATTGATGATTTATAATGGTTTAATCCGCCACATGATAATTCAACATCATCGGGATGAACGCCAAACACCGGGATACCTAATTTCATAAAAGAACGATTGATAATTAATAATGATTTAACTGACTGCGGTAATTAAAACTGGATATCATTTTAACCTCTGTAGCCATACATTCTCTCTACTTCCTGTACAATTTTCTCCATTTCCAGGTCCTCACCGCTTTTGTCATAGGGTTGCTTTAAACTGCTGCTAAAAAAGAAGGCGACCGTTTGATAGAAGCGGGCAGTAAGTCCGCCTTTATACTCTTTTATAATTTCGTAACAATTATTTCCGGTTTCCCTGTTTATCAGCTTCATTAAAACTTTTCCCTGATAAATAGAAAGATTCGTTAATGGATCTGTAAACTCTTTTTTTAACTCCTTTTCTCTTGATTGAATATATTTTTTGCGTGCATCCTTTGCCGGGATATTAACCAGTGTTGCATTGATGTCGTTCATAACATAACCTGCTCTTTTAGCATAGGGGTAGGTAACATATACGGCATTTCGAAGCCTGGTCCATTTTGCCCGATCAAGCCTTTGCTGATCGGTAAGCTTTGAATAAAATGGAATTGTTTCTAAGGTTTTCGCTTCTATTGTGTCTCCATTATAGATGACTGCAAAAGAAACAATAGTATCATTAACACTTTGCTGCGCAGTTACCTCGGTTACGTTTGTTGCAAGCAGAGCAACAAACAGTAGCCTATACAAAAATTTGTAGTTAAACAAGTGCATCATCTGAACGTGAATTTACAATAGGTGAAGACATCGTTTGGTATTACATTAGACATAAAATAATGAATAGCTTTCTATCCGATCTATTGGGAAGTGATTAATCAAAGTTAAAAATTTGTTCAATCATTATTCACCATTCGAATTTTACTTAACACCAGATTAATTGATAATGTCGTTTACTTACAAATGACATTGTTAGAAATTATGTCATTTACTTACGTGTCATACAGCTAAACGGATTTAAAGCATAGAAAACGCTTTGCTTTTTGAACGATTTAATTCGCCAGCAAAAACATGTAAAACAACGCAACCGCTCCAAGTATTAATACCGTTGCACCTGCTACCTTAGAAAGGGTGGCCCGGCGAACCATACTCATCAAAAGTCCTACCGCCATTATGATTAAACCCAACCAAACAAAATTTATATAGGGAAATACAAAAGCCTTAATGGTAACAAAATCTATCATCGTATCGGATTCCTTTATGCCAATTTTTAGTTTTGTTTGATCTTGGGTAATACCTGCAAACTTTACAAACAGGTTTTGGGCATACACTGTGTCATCCACTTGATTAAGTCCGAAGCTGTCCACAATAATCAGGGGTGCAGCATTGTACCTTGAACTATCTTTTGCCGTAACAGTTATTTCTGCAACGACTGATGGCCCATTTACAGGTATTTTAAACTTATTGGTTGGTGGATTTTTGATTACCCTATCCAACACCATAAATCCTTTTGAATAAAAAATAGTATCACCTTCTGCTACTTCACTTATCTTAAACTGTGCAGTGTCTTTATTAGCTTCCGGATTAATAGCGTAGGAAATGTAGGTAAAAACGTCATGTGTCAAATAGTTCTTTGTGTCCGGATTGCTACTCATATTGTTATCCTTCATCAGGTAAACATCCGGACTAAGTACGAAAGACTCTTTTACTTCTTTTGAATCAGTGTCCTTTCTTTCAAAAGCCAAATGATAGAAACGCCTTCCTGTTTCATGGCCCACGCTGTCATGTAAATAGGTAACGTCATAGGCGCCCATTTTTTTTGAAACCTGTCGAACCAGATTCATATTTTCGGCTGCAATATCCTTTTGTTTTGTAAGTGGATCAACTCCCATTTCTATCTGAAAATCTTTGAAACGCTCTTCGCTAATCACCTTCTTGTTACCTGACGATATCAACATTCCTACTATCATCATCGCAAAACCGAGGTGGGCAATCGACCCTCCTGCTCCTTTTAATTTACCATTTAGCCCTATCCATATATAACTGGCATTTGCTATTACTGAATAGATAGATGCAAACAGCGCCAAATAAACAGCACCCAGAAATCCGGGACCTTGTTTAGTATAGGTTATTGGATAAAAGAAAACAATTAACAAGGTAATTATGGCAGCAACCAGTGTTGGTGGCGCCAGCTTTTTAATAGTTGTTGACGCTGGTGTGCTTTTGTACTTAAAATATTGGGTGATCGCACTTAATATACCAATAATAATTGCTATGAGAACAATCACCTTGTTATAGGAGAATTCAATATCTTCAGGCGGGGCTAATTTGGATCCAAAAATTGCATTTATTACCGGCGTAGAGGTTTTGCCAATAATGAACATAGCTGATAAAAAGAAAACCAGGGAACCGATAAACATCCAAAATTCACGGGAATTAGTAGCCTCTTCTTTTTGAACACTTGGGATTCGTTTGAAATGAATAAAAAACAAAGCAAGAATCGGAACTGAAAAAGCAAACAGGAAAATGCGAATCAGGTTAAACATTGGCCTGCCAGACTCTGCAAACGCATGCACTGAGGTATCGCCCAATATACCGGTTCTGGTTAAAAATGTGGAGTATAAAACGAATACAAACGAAAGAATTGAAAAAAGATAACTGGCTTTCAGAGAATGCCCTGTAGCTTTATAAATTACCATTGTGTGAAGCCCGGCAATTAATATCATCCAGGGCACCAACGATGCATTCTCTACCGGATCCCATGCCCAATAACCGCCAAATGATAAAGACTCGTACGCCCATTTGCCCCCCATCATAATGCCAACTCCTAAAACGCATGCACTAAACAACGCCCATGGGATGGCGGGTTTAACCCAGTCACCGTATCTTTTGGTTTGAATACCAGCATAGGCGTAAGCAAACGGTACAATGGTTGTAGCAAAACCCAAAAATAAAACCGGTGGGTGAATCACCATCCAGTAATTCCTCAGCAAAACATTTAAACCAACACCATCCTTAATCATAGACAAGTAATTGGGCATTCCAAATATTGGTCCGTCAATTTCATTTCTGGTTAGAACAAATGGGCTGTTTCCAATCTTAGTACCCAAGATATAAGTTCCCATAATCATCATTGCCAAAAATAATTGGACGAGACTTAATACAGACATCACCGGCGCTTCCCATTCTTTACTTTTTCGGATCAATACAATACCTAATACGCAATGCCAGATAGACCAAAGTAAAAAGCTGCCACTTTGATCTTCCCAAATGGAAGCAAAAAGATATTTAAACTCTAACTCTTTAGAAGTGTGTTTGTAAGCATATAGATATTCGAGATAATGATTTAAACAAATATAAAAAATTGAGGAAAAGACAATCAATACAGCAGCAACCTGCGTAATAAAGCTGATTCTGGCAAACTTTATCCAGGAAAATTTTTCCTCCAAATTATTTTTTCGGGATGCGATAAAATAAGCGATTGTGCTTAGCAGGGAGGCCGTAAAGGCAGCTAAAACAAAGAAATGCCCGAATTTTCCAATCCACAAATGTTCTCCTTCAAATTGCATAATTTCTCTCTTTTTTATAAGATGCCTTATCTAATCGGCATTAGTCAGTTAAATTGTTAACAGGAAAATAATCAAACATTGATTTTTGCAACTATTGGGGCACCTCAAAATGGAAGTTGCACATATGATCTTTTGTATATCATTGACTTATTTAGCATCTACAACAGTTTTTTCCAATTGTTGTTTATCATCTTTGTATTTGCTTGGGCATTTTAATAGAATATCGCTGCATTCAAACACTTCTCCTTGCATTTTACCTTTTAAAACAATTCGCTCGCTATGCTCAAGCTCTGCGGGTTTTGTGTTTAAATAAACAACTTTGGCTGTAGAACCCAGGCTATCAATTGCAGTAAAAGACAGGTAGTTGGGATTTTTTGCAGGATTGTAATCAAGCGGCACCGTTTTGTCGAGCTTTGCAATTAAATGAACAAACTTTCCTTGCTTTTGCTTCGCAGATTCAATGGTATCGTATGTAGAAAAATCCACTGACATCATTAATAAAACACCAATAGCTATTGCAATTCCTACTAAAACGATTATATGAGTTTTTTTCATGGTATCCAAAATTTTAGAGCACAAAGGTAATGCAAAAAGTGACTTTCATTTTATGATTTCGTTGATAATAAAGTAGTGCCAATGTATTGTAATAAATTTAACATAAACGTGTTATACAGATCTCGTCTTTTATGGCGTGAAGCTATCTTCTGTGTATAAAAATGTTTTATAAACTTTAATGGGGCGGGTATTATCAAGTTTCGTTAGTTTTAGTTGGAAATTTTTTTGTTTAAAAATTATCTGCTTACGGTCACATTTTTATCATCATTCTAAAACTCTTTTGATTTTCTTTTTTTAACAGTATTCATTATTCCACAGACACATATCTTTGCAACGTTTTTAAAAAGTCCCGGCTTAATCCCATTTTTTACAAATAAATTCGTAATGAACGATTTATCACAATTTGACCCCAATACCGTAGGGAATCCGAACAATAATATTTTTGGTTTGCCTTTTCTCGAAGAAGAAGCCCGCTTAGTTATTTTACCGGTTCCGTGGGAGGTTACTGTAAGCTACAATGCAGGAACAGCTAGAGCTCCGGAACATATTTTTAAAGCTAGTTTGCAAGTTGACTTGTTTGATCCGGAAATAAAAGACGCCTGGAGGCAAGGATATTTTATGCGACCCGTTGATAAAAAGATTTTGATGAAGTGTGATTACTTGCGGAAAGAAGCTGAATTGTACATTAATTACATAGCAGAGGGCGAGATTGTGCTGGAAAATAAGTTTATGTGTAAAACATTGAAAGAGGTAAATGCAGGAAGTATCTATCTAAATGATTGGGTATATCAACAAACGAAATCGTTATTGGATGCAGGGAAACTAGTAGCATTGTTAGGCGGCGACCACAGCACCCCTTTAGGATTTTTTAAAGCAATAGCCGAAAAGCATGGGGATTTTGGTATTTTACAAATTGACGCACATTGTGATTTGAGAAAGGCCTATGAAAACTTCAATTATTCGCATGCATCCATCATGTACAATGCGCTTGAAGAAATTAAAGAATTAACAAAATTGGTGCAAGTTGGTATCCGCGACTTTTGTGAAGAGGAATGGGATTATATTCAAAACAGCCAACAGCGCATAATAACCTATTTTGATAAAGATATTAAAGCTCGCATATATGAAGGTGAAACATGGAAAAAATTAGTAGATGAAATAATTGCACAATTGCCACAGAAAGTATTTATCAGTTTTGATATCGACGGCCTTGATCCTAAATTATGCCCACATACGGGTACTCCTGTGCAAGGAGGTTTTGAGGCTGAGCAGATTTTTTATCTTTTTAAAATACTGATAAAAAGTGGCCGCCAGCTAATTGGATTTGATTTAAACGAAGTAGGAGTTAGTCATGATGAATGGGATGAAAATGTTGGATCAAGATGTTTATTTAAAATGTGCAATATGTTAATTGCCTCCAATCCGTTGCCAGTGGAAGCGGTAGAAATGGAAAGCGGTTCGCTTTCTAAAAATTAATCGGAAGAGGCTTTAGGTTTATTTGAGCTGTCTGTGACGAAATCAGCCCGGTAATATTTTGAGTTGATCATATGTACACATTTAATATTAAGGAGGAAGGGCCTGATCCTGATATAATCATAACCAGATCGTTGTTGGCTTTGGCTGCCGTTGCTTCGCTTTTTTTTCGAACGGATATTAACAATATTATAAACCTTACAGCAGCCTTACTACTTCTTTGTGCGGCTATTTTTATTAGAGCAATACTCGTCAAACTTAGCGGTAAAAAAATGGTGCTGCTCCTTTTTTCGGCATCCCTTCTATTCATTGCCACTCACGCTATAACTTTTCCAGTAATATTATTGGTTTATGGTTATCTGGCTAAATTTTTTAGAAAGCAACCAATCATTCAAATTGCAGTAAGTGGAGTTACAATTAAGAAGTTATTTTCAACTACTTTATATAAGTGGTCGGAAATTTCAAATGTTGTCTTAAAAGACAATTTGCTAACGCTTGATTTTAAAAATAATAAATTGATTCAGGTTGCAGTGGACGAGAAGCATACAACCACCAATGAACAGGAATTTGATGAATTTTGTTTGCGTTATACTTAAGGAGAATATTGACCTAACTATTAAATTCTTCATTTTAATTCTTTAAATTTTAGCAGGAACTAATTGACTGCCTTTTTCGCCTTTAGATACATGCGTTTATTTATGGAGTTCCGGATTTGCACTTTTCTGTGTATTGTTATGTAATCTATTTGTATTTGCATCTCAGCAAAAATCAAAACCACGGATACCCATCACCTTCCGCTAGTTATCCATCCTGCTTTTGAAATGCTAAAGAAATCGTTCCGCATATTACATTTCATAGCACCTTGCTCTTTTTTGCTAAAAGCAAATTGATTGACTCACAAAGCTTGAATGCTTCTTTCAGAATCATTGAATTATTAACGCTTGCTGGAATCGCTTTACTGCTTTTCTCTTACGATCACCTGATTTCTGGTTGGGTTCATTTGTAATTGTCTGTAAGTTTCTTTTTCCTTTTTTACCGGGAATGGAGGATGCTTTCCGGATCGGTGAATATCATGCAAACCGGTATTTCTATTCCCAATTTTATAAAGGATGAAGCATTGGGAAAACCCGAGACAAAATCAACGGCTACCAAATACCAATCAATCAGAACCGAAACAATCAACGACAAAAAAATAGCATTTCAACTGCGTAGAAATTTTAAAATTGAGGAACTGCAACAAATTGACGATTTTTGCCGCCAACACTTAATGAGCCAACCGTTTTTATAGTAAGTTGATGGAGCGAATCCGCTTTAATAATTAATTGGGCGGCCCATAATTACACAATATTAACTATGCAGTTAGAACAAAGCCCATACATATTATACTCCGATGGAGAAGGAAGCATTTTTGAAGATACTACGCTATTTGCAACAGGAAGAAGCGGATGGGATGCGTTACCTGTTCCGCTGGACGAATGGATAGAATTGCCCTTTGGTGGTAATATGTACGAATTGCCCGGCAGAAGAGGAATTGGAATAGATGTAAAAACGGGTGATATGCGATTGTGTGAAAAAGGCTGGGCGGTTGCAGCTTTTATTCCACCGGCTCATACCGGTTTATACATGGCGGCTTATGAAACATCAACAGATGCGCCCACTTTACCACTTTTCTGTTACACAGCAGCAGGTTGGCTTAACAATAAATTTTATGTGCCGGCAGTTCGGATTGAACAAGATATCCGCCAGGAAACCATTGGATATGATGAAGAAAAAATAACGACAGGAACAGCACATTTATTGGAAGCCTATCCCCACAACAGGCTTGTAAAACATTTAATGGAAAATTGTTGCATGACGTACAACTGCCCTGCAGCAAGGAATTTTGCGTTGGGCAGATGGGAATGTCCGGTGCCTTCTTCACCTGCCTGCAATGCCAATTGTATCGGGTGTATTAGTTTTCAACCGGTGGAAGAGACCATCGTAAGTACACAAGACAGGCTAACCTTTAGACCAACACCGGAAGAAATTGTAGAGTTTACCGTACCACATCTTGAAACCGCTCCGTTTCCGATTATAAGCTTTGGCCAGGGTTGCGAAGGTGAGCCCTTGCTGATGTGGGAAACGATCCGGGACAGTATCATTGAGATTAGAAAACATACTACAAAGGGAAGTATCAATATCAATACCAACGGCAGTAAACCGGATGCCGTAAAAGCCTTGTGCGAAGTGGGTTTAAACAGCATGCGGCTTAGTACAAACTCCGCAAGGGAAAGCATTTATACGCCATATTATCGTCCAAATAATTATGTATTCGCAGATTTAATCGAAAGTTTAAAAATTGTTAGAGGTTTTGGTGGCTGGACCAGCATAAATTATTTTGTTTTTCCGGGGATGACGGACAGTATTGAAGAATATGAAGCCCTGCGGAAATTAATTAAAGAAACTGACCTTTGTATGATCCAATGGCGCAATTTCAATATTGATCCTGACTGGTACCTTGGCAAGATCGGAGTTACGGACACTGGAGCATGCATGGGCATAAAACAGTTTATGGAATTGATTCATGAAGAATTTCCAAACCTTAAATTCGGCTATTTTAATCCGTCAATTGAAAGAATCAAGGGAGATTATGAACTCGATTTTGCACACTAGTCTTCAAACTACAAACGAATGCTTTTTTTAATAGCAAATCAGGAATGCACAACAGCGTATTTTTTTGCGCTGGTCAATTCTTTATTCAGCGTACACCCCCTTGCAAGTGCGCTAATTTCAATACGCTAAATCGTGCAGAACAACAATCGTACAAAATTTAAATTTTGATACTAAGAAAGCCGCTGAAGTTTAGGTGCATTTAAACTTGTCGGAAGGGTTGCCAACCTTGTTTAGGTTCTTTTTTACTAAAAACCACTTAAAAAAGGTTGGCAACGCTGTAGCGAATTGCCACAATTGTGGATAAGCCCGAAGTTTAGCGGCTTTTTTAATATCGTTAAAATGTATAAGTTAAAACTGTTCCAATTTGCTAAAAAAGAAATCTCCTTCAATAGCAGCGTTGGCATCACTGTCACTTCCGTGAATGGCATTTTCGCCAATAGATGCTGCATATAATTTACGGATGGTTCCCTCCGCCGCCTGAGCAGGATTGGTAGCGCCAATTAAAATTCTGAAATCTTCTACGGCATTATCCTTTTCAAGAATTGCAGCAGTAATTGGACCACGACTCATAAAGTCCACCAATTCACCATAAAAAGGTCTTTCTCTGTGAACTGCATAAAATTCGCCCGCCTTTTCCGCAGATAAATGAAGCATTTTCAAGCTAACTATTCTAAAACCGGCAGCGTTTATTTTTTCCAAAATTGCACCAGTGTAACCCTTTTCGGTTGCATCGGGCTTAATCATTGTAAATGTTCTGTTATTCATGTTTATTATTTTGAGGCGCAAAGATAATAATTTGACGGATGATGTCTGCTTTTTGATTTAGAATTAAATGTTGTTGTAAGAATAAATGTCAATGCAAATGTGCTGGCTTGATTAACTTTAAGATTTCTATATAAATTTTTGGATGGTTTGCAATTACCAGTGGCGCTTTTACTAAAGGTGGTGCAAAATCAAACGGCCAGGCTGGAGACTATAGATGTTAACTACCAATACATGTTGTGCATTTGTAAAAATTTAACAGTATCATTTTAATGAAATGCCTACATCTTTTCAATACGATACTTTAACTCGTATAATTTTCCTACTTTTGCGCCGCTTTATGCTAGAGATAAACCAGTTATATACGTTAATACAAGAGCCGAGAAAGGTAGTGATAACCACCCACCAAAAGCCTGACGGTGATGCGATGGGCTCATCCCTTGGGCTATTTCATTTTCTAAAACAGTTTGGTCACCAAATTACTGTGATTTCACCTACTAATTGGGCAGATTTTTTAGACTGGATGCCAGGCGCTAAACAAGTGCTGGATTATGAAAGGCAAACTACTGAAGCCAACTCAGCTATTGAATCGGCTGATTGGATTTTTTGTCTTGACTTCAATACACTTAGTCGCACTAAACGCATGGAAGAAAAGCTTAGTAATGCAACCGCCGAGCGTATATTGATTGACCATCATCAGGAACCTCAGGTTGATAAATTTGCTTATGGTATCAGCGAGACAACAAAAAGTTCTACCTGCGAAATGGTGTATGATTTTATCATAAATTCAGGTAACGGTGAGAAAATGAATGAAGCCGTTGCGGAATGTTTATATGCTGGTGTGATGACGGATACCGGCTCTTTTCGTTTTCCTATAACTTCTGCCTCGGTACATCGAATGGTTGCTAATTTAAAAGATAAGGGCTTACAGCATAGCCGGATACATGAAGAATTATTTGATAATTATCTTGAAAATCGTTTTCGTTTTATCGGTAATGTTTTGCAGAACAGGATGGAGATTTTTTACGAATACAATACAGGTCTGATAGCAGTACCACAGCAGGATCTGCTTAAATACAACATTATTACAGGCGATACAGAGGGGTTGGTAAATTATCCACTGAGCATAAAGGGAATCAAACTAGCGGCAATTGTAATAGACAGGGGAGAAGAACGCAAATGTTCTTTCAGAAGCAAAGGTGGTTTTGATGTAAATACTTTCGCCCGTAAATATTTTAATGGTGGCGGACATTTTAATGCGGCAGGTGGCCAAAGCAAAGATCCGCTGGAAGAAGTGGTGGCAAAGTTTGTTATAGCCATGAAAGAAAATAAAGATCAACTAAGCAACTATCAATTTTAAACAAATACAAATGAAGCATTTTTTTTATTTATTAGCAGTAACAGCTATGTTATTTGCAAGCTGTACCAAACCTTTTAAAAAAGCAGAAGGTGGAATGCAGTACAAAATTATTTCAGACGGAAAAGGGAATACAATTAAAAACGGTAATTTCTTTGAAATTCAGTTTGACCAGATATACAGTGGAGGCGGCAAGGACACTGTTTTATTTGATTCAAGAACGGTTTCAAATCAAATTGTTACGATGGATTCAGTTGGTATACCGCCTGTTTATTATAAAATATTCAGCGAAGCAAGAAAAGGAGACAGCATTATTGTCAAGCAAATGACAGACAGTTTAATGAAAAATGGTAATACGCCACCTTTCATGAAAAAAGGTGCATTCATTGTTGCTCATTACAAGATCATCAACATATTTACCACTAAGGAAGCTGCTGATAGTGCGTACCAAATTCAAATGGTAGCTGCAAAAACTAAAGACTCGTTGAAAGCATTAGCCCAAATTAAAAAAGATGATAAATTAATTACTGATTATCTGGCTAAGAACAATATACAGGCAGTGAAAGCTCCACAAGGCACTTATGTTGAGATCATCAATCCGGGTACTGGTGATGCGGTTGATACAACCAAAACTTTAAAAGTATTTTACACAGGAAAAACACTGGTAGAGGGTAAAGTTTTCGACTCTAACGTTGATACAGCTTTTGGACATACAGAAGTATTTCCCGTAAATATGGGCGCATTACCAGGAATGCCGGGCAGCGTAATTAAAGGATGGACAGACGGTTTGTCTCTTTTGAAAAAAGGCGGTAAAGCCAGGTTGTATATTCCTTCAGTGCTTGCCTACGGTTCACAAGGTGCAGGCGGACAAATTAAGCCTGACGAGTCGTTATTGTTTGACGTTGAAGTTGTGGATGTAATTGGCAGTACACAAGCGGCTGTTGAAACTGCTGCACAAATGAAAAAGCAGCAAGCAGAGCAAAAGAAGCAAATGGAAGAAATGCAAAAGGCACAAAATAGTCAGGGTAAACCTGGAAATAAATAATATTTTTTCTTTTCTTTCGTAAAAAAAGACGCTCCAAAACAAAAAGGAGCGTCTTTTTTTATGTATTAATTTAGGGAGCAGTTGAAAATATCTAAGGTGAGATTTAACCTATATATGCTACAGCTTAGTAGTTGTATGAATGCTTCCCCACGCAGGCAAAATTCTTACCGGAAACTATCTCATTGGGGATTTGAAATTGCTGTAATCGTACCGTATAAGGGTGGTTTAGCAGCCTTTGAATCGAGGTGTTTTTTTAGTATAATAAAACTAATCACTACTAAAATTAAAATAATAATGATGGATACATAGGTATAAGGCTGTTCTTTTAAACTCCGCTTTTGTTTCCGGCTTTTATTTTTAGCTATTTGTTTATGCAGGTCGTTATTCAATTGTTCTACATAAGCCTGCACATTTTTAGGATGCTCAATTTTTTGCAAACCTTCCACCGCATCATTTATAAACTCATCTTCTACCATACCTTTCTCAATCGCATGACTTTCGGTCTTTGATAGCTGGTTACTCAGGTAATCCATCAACTGCTGGTTATCAATATCCTTATTGCTATTCGATAATATGTCTTTCAGATCATTGCTCATTGTGTTGTAAACGCTCCAACATTATTTTTAAATTTCTCTTTCCGTTTTGAATATGGCTTTTTACTTTTACCAGCGTGTAACCTGTTTGTTCGACAATATCCTGGTAACTCTTCTTTTTAAGATAAAATAATTGAATGCATTGTAGTTGTTCTTCATTCAGTAACTGAAGCGCCTTTTCCATATTGGTCAGGGTTGCATCTTTCTCCAGGTGTTTAATTGTTGCCTCCGTTTCGTCCGGTGCTAAAAAATGTTGTTCATTGATTTCAACCGGGTGTTTACCCTTATCTCTCAGTTTCATCAGACAGTGATTTTTCGCAATCATGTAAAGCCAGCTTTTAAAGTAGTCAACTTTATATTTATGCAATTCTGTGATGGCCTTTAAAAAAACCTGCTGCACACCATCCTTAGCTTCCTCTTCATTTTTAAGATATTTCATACATACACCGAGTAACAGTAAGGTGTAGCGCTGTAGCAATATGCCCAGCCATTCATTATTTTTATCTGCATAAAAATGCCGCAATAGCTGGTGATCTTCAATATGTTTATACTTGTCTGTATTCAAAATGAGTTAAGTATATCCATTAGATGAAATCACAGGCGAAATCCATAAAACTTTTCGGAAGGGTACTTATTATTTTTAAAATATAACCGCAACCAACCTGCGGTTTTAAAACATCAACCAGCAGGCGATTATTTAAATCGTTCTGCTACCATCAAAATTTTCTAATTCTTTTGATACCGCATTTAAGAATGTACTACCCAATGCGCCATCTATAATACGATGATCATAACTAAGCGAAATATACATCATGTGGCGAATGGCAATGCTGTCACCCTGTGGAGTTTCAATTACCACAGGCCTTTTTTTAATGGCTCCCACCGCCATGATTGCTACCTGAGGCTGGTTGATAATCGGCGTACCCATAATACTTCCAAATGTACCTACATTGGTTAACGTAAATGTTCCACCTGTTGTATCGTCTGGTTTTAGTTTACCTGATCTTGCTGCGTTGGCTAATCCGTTCACCTGTTTAGTTAAACCTGCAAGGTTTAATTGATCAGCGTTTTTTATAACGGGCACAATTAAATTGCCATTTGGCAGGGCAGTTGCCATACCAATATTTAAATTTTTCTTGATGATAATCCGGTCTCCATCAATTGAACTACTGAGCAAGGGAAATTTCTTAATACACTTAACAATGGCTTCAACGAATAGGGGCGTATAAGTTATTTTCTCGCCTTCTCTTTTCTCGAAATCCTTTTTAATTTTCTCTCTCCATAAAACAAGATTGGTAACATCACATTCAGCGAAACTGGTTACATGAGCGCTGGTATTTTTACTATCCACCATGTGTTTGGCAATCAGTTTGCGCATGCGGTCCATTTCGATAATTTCAACATTTCCTGTGTAGTTATTGGTAGGCCCAACCTGTGTATCCTGCACCTTTTCTTCTAGAGGTTGAATCGTAACGGGGCTAACAACAACCGGCTGTTGATAATTTGGAACTGTACCTGGTGATTGTGGTATTGATGACCTTCCTTCAATATACGCCAGTATATCTTTTTTGCTTACCCTGCCCTCTTGCCCTGTGCCTTGAATTTTTTCAAGTTCTACCATACTAATTCCTTCTTGTTGTGCGATATTAATCACCAGCGGCGAATAAAACCGAACAGCATTAATTGTAGTGGGTGGTTTCGCTGAAAATCCGGCTACTGCGGGTTGAAAAGGAATTTCTTCTACAATCCTGGCGTCTTCATAAACTGGCTTTTCTGGTTGAGGTGCCGGCTGTGAATGTGTTACAGCAGAACTTGCATCTACTCTGATTCTTGCAATGATTACTCCTATTGGTACAACATCATTTTCCTTAAATAATATTTCTTCAATAACTCCTTTCGTGGTTGCAGGTACTTCACTGTCTACTTTATCTGTAGCAATATCAACAACGGTTTCATCCTCTTCAATGGAATCACCTGGTTTTTTATGCCACTTTAAAATAGTGGCTTCCATAATACTTTCCCCCAGCTTTGGCATTACCAGATCTACTAATGACATATTATAATTTGAAGTTTTAAAATAATAAGCAGCAAATTCCTTTTTAACTTACAGTTCATTTCGCTACCAATCGGTGTTAAAGGTAATTATTTCCTTTTAATACAGGTTCACATCCTTCAGCAGCGAATTAAAATTAGGGTAAATGGAGCTGGCAACTGCTAGATGAAATGGAGTAACACTTACAATGTCGTTTTATGAAATTGATACAATGAATTTACGCAACATATTCAATGCGTAGGTTGCCGTTAGTTCGATATTTCTTTGGCGGTCGAACCGAAACTGGAATTGTTCTGTAACAATTTTATCAGGGTTACCTACTGCTACCCAAACAGTTCCTACCGGTTTATCGGCCGACCCTCCGTCTGGTCCCATAATGCCCGAAACTGCGATGGTAAAGTCAGTTTTAATGTTTTTCAAAGCTCCCATTGCCATTTGAATGACGACTTCCTCACTTACTGCACCAATCGTTTTCAGGGTATTTTTATCCACTTGTAATAAATCTTCTTTAGCCTTGTAGGAGTAACTTACTACACTGCCAATGAAGTAAGCTGAAGCGCCTGCTTTCTCAGTCAATAGATGAGCAATATACCCACCCGTGCAGCTTTCGGCAGTAGAAATAGTTTTGTGTTTTGCCAACAAAAGTTTCGCCACTACCTGTTGCATGGGTTCATCTTCATTGGTAACAAGGTGCTGACTTACCAGTATCTGAAGACTGTTAAAATGCAGTTGAATGTCATTTTCAATTGCATCTTTATCAAACCCTGAAGCCGATAAACGTAAACGAACCATACCATAATTTGGCAGGTAAGCGAGTTTGATATAGGCAGGAAGAGCGGCTTCAAAGCCGTTGATTAGGTCAGCCAGGAAACTTTCGCCGACACCAGCAGTTAGTAAGGTTCTGTGGGCAATATGCGGGAACAGGTAATATTTGCTTAGTGCCGGTATCACATCGTCTGTCATCATGCCTTTCATTTCATGCGGCACGCCGGGCATACTCACAAATATTTTACCCTCTTTCTCAAACCACATACCAGGTGCCGTGCCTCGTTTATTCAAGATCACTTTGCAGTTGTCGGGTACTTCCGCCTGTTTGAGATTTCGTTCTATCATTGGCCGCTTCAGGATATTGGTAAAAATGTTGGTTACATTTTCAAGTGCTCCAGCATCCACAATCATATTTCCGTTAAAGTATTTGCAAAGTAGTGGCTTTGTAATATCGTCCGCAGTCGGACCAAGGCCACCCGTAATTAAAATGATATCTGAATATTTGCTTTCATCATCCAGCGCACTCCATATTTCCTCCCATACATCGCCAACGGCTAAACGTCTTGCAACACGAATGCCCGCTTTATTAAGTTGTTGAGCCATCCAGGCACTGTTGGTATCAATTACTTGTCCGATCAATAATTCATCACCAATGGTAATGATGGTTGCCTGCGTCATGTTTTATATTTGAATGATTTTTAATTTTAGAAAATTTCATTTTATAATGAAGTACCACTCCTATCAAAAATTTCAACTTTGTAATACGATTGGATTTCAAACGCTGAACTTCCTTTGTTTAAATATTTCATTTAAAGGATGTAATTTAAAACCGGTTTTGCCGTTAATGATTAATTTCAACCTTCAAATTTAATCAAAATGTATCAACGGATATTCGTCATCGTACTATCATTGTTTTTGTTTGGCAACAATGCTATTTGCCAGAGTTTGTATGCCCGGTTGGATATTGCCACTCAGAAATTGTTAATGGATGAGCAGTTTAAACATGCCACACTTGGATTGTATGTGATGGATAGTAAAACAGGCAAGGTGATTTTTGACAAGAACGGACAGCTTGGATTATCACCTGCAAGTGTTCAAAAAGTGATTACCAGTGTTAGCGCTTTTGAACTGTTGGGCAGCGAATATCGTTTTAAAACCTTTATAGGAACAGATTTGCCGGCGAATGATGGCGTATTAAATTCCAATTTATACATCAAAGGCACAGGTGATCCCACCTTTGGCAGTGATCGGTGGCAAAGCACTACAGAAGGCATAATCCTAAAGCAAATACTTAGTGTTCTACAGAAAAAAAAGATTCAATTTATTAAGGGCGATCTTATTTGTGCCGATGATGCCTTCACCATAGAGACTGTGCCTCGTGGCTGGATTTGGGAAGATATAGGCAATTATTATGGAGCTGGCGCATGGGGCTTAAACTGGATGGAAAATCAATATGATGTAACGTTTAAAACAGGTAAAAATATCAATAATGCAACAGAAATAATTGCAACAAAACCATCCTCAATTATGAAGGAATACAGGTTTGCGAACTTTGTGAAAACAGGCGCTAAAGCTTCAGGTGATAATGGGTATCTTTTTTCCGCTCCGTTTAGCCAACACATCATTGCAAGAGGCACAGTCCCTATGACTGAAAAAGGCTTTACAATTTCAGGTTCAATGCCCAATCCGCCGGTTAGTTTTTTATTAAGTCTCGATAATTGTTTAGATAAAAACGGGATAAAAATTTCAGGAGCTCACTGGAGTAATTCCGGGCATCTTATGGATAATAAGCCAACACAAAATCCGAAGCTGATGATTGATTCTATCCTTTCACCCACTTTGGATTTGATCAATTTTTGGTTTCTTAAAAAGAGTGTTAATTTATTTGGAGAAGCATTTGTAAAGGCGATTGCATTTGAAAAGAAAACAGTAGGGTCAACCGATACCGGTGTTGCCATTATAAAAGAATTCTGGAGCAATCGTGGGATTGAAAAATCAGCATTAAAAATAATTGATGGAAGTGGGCTGTCTCCTTCCAATAGAGTTACCGCACATTCGCTGGTAACCGTAATGCAATTTGCAAAAACTCGTCTGTGGTTTGAAGCATTTTACAATGCCTTACCAGAAATGAATGGCATCAAAATGAAGGACGGATACATCAGTGGAGTAAGAAGCTATACAGGTTACATAAAAAGTAAAACCGGTGTCGAATACACCTTTGCATTTATTGTAAATAATTTTGACGGAAGTGCTGGAACCGTGAGAGAAAAAATGTGGAGCGTACTAAATATTTTAAAGTAACTTCCCAAAAAAACAGTAAGATGAAAGAACAAAATTTCAAGCATCACGCTAAACTGGTTCCTTTGTTTCATGGACTAACAGCACCTTTGGTGATGATCGGTTTTATTGGTGCAATTGTAAATTGCTTTCGTACATATCACAATGGCGGCGGAAGAGTTACCGCAGCCCTGTTGGTTTTGCTGTTTACAATTGGTGGTTTATTCTTTTGGTTTATCAGGTCGTTTGCTTTGGGCGCACAGGACAGAGCCATCCGTGCAGAAGAAAACCTACGCTACTTTTCCATCACTGGAAAGCTGTTTGATAGCAAGCTGACTATGAAACAAATAATTGCTTTGCGTTTTGCACACAACGATGAGTTCGTTGCGTTGGTTGATCGTGCAGTAAAGGAAAATTTAAAACCTAATGAAATAAAGCAATCAATTCAATATTGGAAGGCGGATTATAACAGAATATAAAACGGTGTTCCTTAAAAGTATTGCTCCAGTTTCGCTTTTAGTTCGTCCGGCATTTCGCATCTTTTCATTCCCCTAAGCTCCATAAAATAGAGCGTCACATCACCAGTATTTAACAGGTCACCTTGTTCATTGTATATCTCTGAATGAAAGACAATTTTATGATGCACCGGTAATTCCCTTAAAATTGTTTTCACCGTAATCAAATCATCGTATTTTGCTGGTCTTAAAAACCGGCTGTGAATATCTACTACTGGCATAATGATACCCATTGCTTCAATATCTTTATACGTGTAACCAATTTGCCGTATTGCCTCACCTCTGCCAATCTCATAAAATTGTGCATAGTGTCCATGATAAACAACACCCATTTGGTCAGTAAGTGCATAGTGAATTCTAATTTGAGTTTCGGTAGTATACATTCTTTGTTGTTGTGATAAAATGAATGATTGATGATATCATCAATTTAACAGCCAAAAATTTGAAGGTTGATTTCTTTTCTTTGGGTGCAGGGCGATTAAGCCTTTTAGGTTTGGAAGGATTGGTAAATAACAACCGAAAAAAGCGACCAACAAATTTTAGCTGCTTTTCAGCAACTTTAATAGTTAAACCGCTAGAGGTTATTTACCTGTCATACCATCCACACTAACTTTTCCGGGACCAAGTAATAATAATACTGCAAAGCAGACTAAATACAAAGAAGCAACTTCTCCCTTCCCAAATATGTCTGCATTATTGGCTTTAAACAATGCCACCGACATTGCGATGATTAAAGGAAGGGTTGCAAGTCTGGTAAAGAGTCCCATTATTATAAAAAGGGAACAAAAGAACTCTGCAAATATTACCAGGCTAAGTGAAGGTGTACTGCCTATTCCCAAAAAGTTCATAAAGGTATTGTGTCTGCTGCCAAAATGTATTAGCTTTTCATAGCCATGGCTCATCATTAGAACACCGGCACCCAATCTTAGCAATAACATAGCTGCATTGAACGCTCCAGCAGAATACTTTGTCGATAATATTTTTTTCATTTCTGTACTTACTTTTATTTTTAAAATTTTGATACTGGCATAAACTTTTTATCATTTCATTAACAACGGTGCAAATGTACATTCGTTTTGTTTGCATCAGTTATCCACTTATTAACAAACGGTTTGGAATGGTGTTTGCACAAGTGGCATTATTGCTAATTTTGCAGCATCAATAAGATGATCGTTATAACCCATACAATGAGACAACACTATTTATTTCTACTAGTTGCAATTATATTTTCAGTAAAGGCTTTTTCTCAGCCCACACATGTATTTACTGATCAGGAAAGAAAGTTTAAAGAAGCAAAAGAGTTGTTTGTTAAGCACCAGTTTGCTCTTGCCTATCCATTGTTGCAGGAGGTAAAACAACAGATTCCGGACAATCAAAAAACCAATAATAACTATTTGTATGATGATGTAAATTACTATTACATTGTAAGCAGGTTGAAGTTACAGTTACCCATAGCCGAAAACGAGGCTACCCAATATATTAGCTGGGTAAATAATGAACCTCGAATACAATTGATGAGTTATCACCTGGGGAAGTTTTATTTTTTAAAGGATGATTTTACAAAAGCTATCGAAAATTATGAAAGGGCAGGACTTGATAATTTAAGTAATGAGGAAATTGCTGATGCCAAATTTGAAATGGGGTATTGTTATTTTAATCTCAAACGTTTTGATGATGCCCGGCCATTATTTAATGAAATTCAGCAATTGCCCGAGAGTAAATATTATATACCCGCCAACTATTACTATGGTTTTATCAGTTACTACGATCGTAAATATAATGATGCACTTAAGTCATTTAAATTGGTTGAAAGCAAAGAAGAGTATAAAGGAATCGTTCCATATTATGTTGCAGAAATTTTTTACTTTCAGAATAAAAAAGACGAATCACTCCGGTATGGTGAAAGTATATTAAGCAGAGGGGGGTTGTATTATGAGAAGGAGATGAAACAGTTGATGGGACAGATTTATTTTGAAAAAAAGAATTTTACGAAAGCCCTGCCGTTATTGGAATATTATGTGAACAATAGCGCCAAGGTGAGCAAGGAAAATTTGTATGAAGTAAGCTATTGCTATTATGAAGCCAAACAATGGAACAAGGCTATTGAAGGCCTAAAACAGTTAAGTAACGAAAGCGATTCATTGGGTCAAAACAGTATGTACCTGCTGGGCGATTGTTATTTAAAAACAAATCAAAAAGCAAATGCCAGAAATGCATTTCAGTTTTGTGCTTACAATAGTAGTAATAAAAAGCAACAGGAAATTTCACTTTTTAATTATGCCAAGCTTTCCTACGAATTGGGTTATCAGGATGTTGCCTTGAATGAAATGCGCAACTTTATCAATGTATACCCTTCGTCGGAATACAATAATGAGGCGAAAGAAATTATCGTTAATCTGCTGGCCAATACTAACAACTTCAATGATGCGCTTAGCCTCTACGAATCTTTCCAGCGGCCTACAGCCAATATGCAAAAAGTATATCCAGGCATCTTATATGGCAGGGGAGTAGAATTTGTAAATGATCAGCAATTAGCAAATGCGGATGAAATGTTTACGAAGATTTTAAAATTAACTGCCTCCTCTGTCACACCCTATGCAAATTTTTGGAAAGGGGAAATTGCGTATCGCTATCAACAGTATGATGAAACCATACGCTATATGACTTTATATCTTCAAAGTGGCGCTGTTGCGCAGGGAGAGGCAAATTCTACAACTGCTAAATACGATGTAGGCTATAGCTGGATGAAAAAGGAAAATTATAAACAGGCACTTTCTTTTTTTGAGGCGATTGCAAAATCAAATACTACTGCAGGTACTTTGGAACAAGACGCTTTTATTCGTGCAGCGGATTGTTACTTCATGGCCCGGGATTTTTCAAAAGCCAACACAATGTATGAAACTGTGATAGCCAACGCAATGCCGCAAAGTGATTATGCGTTGTTTCAAAAAGCATTGATTGCAGGTATTAAAAGTTCTGCCAGCAAAATAAATTTCCTTAATAGTATAAGCCGTATATATCCCAAAAGCAGTTTGGTACCAGATGCGAATATGGAAATCGCAATCACATATATTGCAGATGAAAAATTTCGTGATGCCATACCGTACCTTACAAATGTCTTGAATGCACCCAATGGCGGCGGATTAAAACCAATGGCTTATTTAAAACTTGGATTGTCTTACTATAATCTAAATAATAATAGCCTGGCATTGGCCAATTATCAACAGCTCATTCAGCAATATCCGCAATCAGCCGAAGCAGACAATGCCTTGGAAACAATTAAGAGTATTTATGTGGAGGATGGTAAACCAAATGAATACGTAGATTTTATGCGTAAAAACGGTAAAAATATTTCTGTATCGGAGGCTGACTCACTCACATACTCGTCTGCAGAGATTAAGTACAATGCCAATGACTGTAAAACAGCTATCAACGGATTCAATAACTATCTGAACAAATTTCCTGAAGGGTCTTATGCAGTTGAGGCTAATTATTTAAAAAGCGAATGCTATTTTAAAGTAAAAGACTGGGCCAATGCAATGACCGGATATGATTACGTGAACAATAAGGGATACAGTAAGTATTTCGAGAGTGCTACATTATCAGCAGCCCGCATTCAGTATTTTGAACTAAAGAATTATGCAAATGCAAAAAAATATTTTGCATCCCTGCAAGCCAGTGCAATAAATCAGGATAACCAGTTGGAAGCATTGCGTGGATTGGTGCGTTGTAATTATCAGCTAAAAGATTATGCCGGGGCAAACGATGCAGCAAAGGAATTATTAACCCGAAAAGGAATCAGCACGGATGATAAATCCGTTTCTTTTTTAGTATTGGGTAAATCTCAACAGATAAATAATGATTGCACAGGTGCAATTGCATCTTTTAAATCCTGCGCAGCTATTAACAAATCTGCATGGGGTGCTGAAGCCAGGTACGAAATTGCACGCTGCCAGTTTATTTCTGGTAATTATATTGCGGCGGAAAGGGCGGCATTGTCTACAATTAAAGAAACAGGTAGTTATGATTTTTGGGTTACCAGTTCCTACATCTTAATTGGAGATATTTTCATGCAACAAAAGGATTATTTCAATGCAAAAGCAACCTACCAAAGTGTTGCTCAAAATTCAACCATTGCAGCATTGAAAAATGAGGCCCAACAAAAATTAGAGCAGGCAATTACCGAAGAAAAAGTAAGCTCAAAAATTAACTAGTATTATTTGTCGTGTGCCGATCATCGACAGTGTAATCAAAGAAAATTCAAAATTTAATACAGCATATGAATATCAAAATAGTTATTTTCCTCGTCTTTTTATTAAGCATAAATGCTGTTCTTTTTGGACAACGGGATACTACAAAAAAGCAATCCATAGATATTACTTCAAGCTATAAACCTGTTTTAAGAAATGCAGTGAAGATCAATTTTTCGGCTACCAATCTACCAGCAGACACGGCTAAAACAGTTGGCCAATATGTGATACCTGCACAAAATTTGTTTTATACCTACCAGCCTGTTTCGCTAAAACCATTGGCCTTGACGATGGATACTGCATTAGAGCTAGGGGAACGGAATTTCATCAAGGTTGGCTTTGGAAACCTGTCTACACCCTATGCCAGTGCAGGTTTTAGCTTTGGTGATGGCAAAAAAAGCCTCGTTAATTTATATGCCGATTATATTTCTTCAAAGGGTAAAATAGTCAATCAGAATTATTCGCAAATAAACATTAAGGGAAGTGGCAGTTATTTTACCGACAAAAATGAAGTCTATGGTAGTGTAGGAATTAGTCAGCAGGATTATAGGTTGTATGGGTATGATCATTCAATTTACAACTATAGCAATTCTGATGTATTGCAACGTTTTCAGGATGTAACGGTCAAAGGAGGTATTCGCAATAAAGTGGAGAATGAAACGGGTATTAACTACAATCCAACTGTGCAAATCAACGTTTTTAGCAACCAGAACAAGCTAACGGAAAGTTCCTTAGCGCTGGAGGCGCCGGTGGAAAAAAGCTTTAATGAGGTGCTTTCAATCAAAATTTCAGCAAAAGCAGATCTTACTTCTTATACGTCTAAAAATTTGCTCGCAAATGTAAAATTCAATAATAATATTTTTCAAATCGCTCCTGAACTTATTTATTCCAAAGAAAATATTACTGTACATGGTGGTGTTAGTCCTACCTGGGACAATGGCAAATTAAGTGTACTTCCAAACATTTATGGAGTAGCTCAATTGGCGGATAAGCCATTTTTAGTGGAAGCTGGATTGATCGGGCGGATAATTAAAAATAGCTACCGTAATTTATCTTTTATCAATCCTTATCTCGCAACACTTACGACTCAAAAAAATACAAAGGAAACGGAATTGTATGGTGGAATTAAAAGTTCTGTCGGAAAGCATTTTAATTTTAGTGCAAAAGCTGGTTTAATCAGCTATAGTAATTTACCTTTTTATATAAATGATACTGCCAACGACAACAAGGCCTTTATTGTGAGCAATGAAAGTAAATTGACTGACTTGCGAATACATGCAGATATGAGTTTTGTGAGCCAGGACAAATTTACCGTAACCGGAGGACTTACCTTTAATGGATACACTGGTATGAAAGACAATGATAAAGCATGGGGAACCATACCGTTGGAAGTTTCCGCTTCCTTGCGTTGGTGGGCATTCAAACAATTGATGGTGAAGAGTGACTTTAGGGCGTTTACCGGCGGACCATTTTTATTAAAAAATAATGTGAATGCTACCTTGAGCGGAGCCGCAGATCTCAGTGCCGGGTTGGAGTTTGCCATTAATAAAAATTTCAGTGCATGGCTGGATGCAAATAATATCTTCAATAACAAATATGAACGTTGGAACAATTACCAGGTATTTGGTTTAAACGTATTAGGTGGTATAATATACAAGTTTTAAAAATCTTGTTATCCACAATCCGCATCTACAGAAAAACTATTAAGAACTATTTTTTGGGTGTACTCAAAATTGTCGCACCACTATACTGGTTAGCCAACCTTTTTTTTAAGTGTTTTTTAAAAGAAAGAACCTGCATAAGGTTGGCAACCCTTCCGACAATTTTAAATGCACCCTATTTTTTTTAGCTGTTCTGAGTTTTACAGGTTAGCCCTATCTTTGGCTGCTGAATAATTTTTATGTATCAAATAATAGCCCCATCACTTTTCCAAAATAAAGTTTGTGTATTACCCGGTATTGGCACATTGTTGATGGTTTCACATCCTGCCGAAACAGATTTTATACATAGCCGTATAAGTGCGCCGTTCGAAACGATTTATTTTACCTTACCGGCACAAGATGAAAATCTGTTTAATGAGTTTTCTGCTATCAGTGAACTATTATTAAAAGAACTAAATGAAAATGGCAGTGTTGAACTTCCTGGTGTAGGTACTTTTACTAAGATAGTTGGTGCGGGAGTTCAATTTAGTGCAATAACTATTGAGCCGTTTTATAATCAACCGATAGAAGTAGAACGGGTAATCAGGCAAGATGCATCCCATGCAATTTTAGTAGGAGACCAACAAACGACTAGCGTAAAAATGTCTGGTTTTTTTAATAACCAAACTACACCTAGTGATTGGTGGTGGATATGGGCAGTTGTATTGGCAGTAATTGGAATTGGAGCGCTTTTATTTTATTTTTATCTGGGAGGCACAGCGTTCCTTGGCAATTCAAACCATTATTGAAACATGTTATTGCTTCCTGAAAACTGGTTTTACCGGTATTAATTTAACGACAATTCAAACATTTTTGGCCAGTGTTTTCCAGTGATGTACAATTTCTTACTCGTGCTGTCCCATGCAATCCCGTTTAAAACTTCATTGTGATCCGGGCTAAATTCTTTTGAATATTGTTTAATAAGTCCAGGTAAGTTTATCCTTCCTTTTACATGCCCATTTGCAGGATCAATCTTAATAATGAAATCACTGCCGTAAACATTGGCGAAAATAAACCCGTCAATATATTCCAGTTCGTTTATTCTATTAACCAGACCAAAATTATCAGACACCTGCCTTGTACTTTTTACTTTAAAGTCCTCCGGATTTATAAAATAGAGATTTGCTGAGCCATCGCTGATAATAAGTTCTGTTTCATTGTGGGTAATACCCCAACCCTCATAAGGCCATGTAAACGTTTTAATTGGCTTGTCGATATTTTTTATATCATATACATTTACCAGATGATTCTTCCAGGTAAGCTGGTAGATTTTGTCCCTGAAAATAGTAATGCCTTCGCCAAAAATTTCTGTCGTTCCCATCAGATGTTTCTTTTCAATAATACCCGTTTTGATATCGGTTATCCTTATTGATGAGTTAATAAAGTCACCGGTACTTTCAAATAATTTGTTAGTATAAATTTCCAGCCCTTGGGTAAATGCGCTGCTGTCATGCGGATAGATGCCTGTTATATTGAAACTAATATCGGCAGGAGCAGCAATTCCAGTAAGCGTTTGGTTCGAATCAGCAGGTGTATCAGGGGTTGAATTATTACATGCAAATAAAAAAAGGAGTACAACGGCAGATAAATAAATTCTCATTTCTTTCAATTCGTTTTAGTTGCCAAAAATACTAAAGCCTGAAGGTTATTGCCTCTTTTTTTAGTTAAAGAAAAAAATATTTTGGCCTCTTGGTCTTTTAATTTACATTTGTTCTACTTCTGAAATAACTATCACTTTTATATGTCCAAACCGGACATTCATTTTCATTTCAGATTTCTCTTCTTTATCATCTCTTATCCCTCAAAAATTTCCAATACCTCTGTATTTATCAGGCATTTGCGTGTACTCAATTCAAGTTAAACTGCTATGCCATTATTTTCCTTTACTCCTAATGTTGCAAATGTTTCAAAATGAAGCATTTAAAAACTCGTTCAATTTATCGATTAAAATAAAGTAAAGTTAGCAGCAGCCTGCAATTTCTATATTACTTCAAAAACTTGATCGTCTTCTTATTAAAGTACTTCCTTCAATCCAAATTCCGTTGGTAAAAGCCACAATTTTTCAATCCAAATTTTAAGCAAACCTGCTACTGTTTTATATGATTTCCTGACTATGGAATATGCCGAAATCATTCTATAAAACACAAAAATTTCCAGCGTATGGAATTTTACTGTGTTTTAAATTATATAAAATATTGGAAATCATACGATTAAATAAATGGCATCATTTAGGCAAAAACTGATTTAGCAAAGATTTGAATTCAGATCAATTGTTGCATAAACAAGTTTTAAAAATACACAAGAAAAATTTACCCCAAGCTTATCAACTTTTTATTATGAAATCAATTTTACTTGTTTCATTTGTTTTTTTAACAGGCGTGTTAGATACAAGCGCTCAACGCATTTGTGGTTCGTCTGAATATAAGGCAGCTTTACTACAGGCTGATCCATTATTGAATGAAGTTTTTTTAAATGTTGAAAAGCAAATAGCGGCCGTGAATAGCAGGACCGGGCGTATTGCAAGTCGCGATACCAGTGCAAATGAAACCATTACTATACCTGTTGTAGTCCATCTTTTATATAAAAATGCAGGAGAGAATATCAGCGATGCTCAAATCAAATCTCAGATTGATGCCTTAAATAATGATTTCAATTTTTTGAATCTTGACAGGGTAAATACGCCAGATGCTTTTAAAATGTTTTCTGGAAATGCAAGAATAAAATTTTGCCTTGCACAAATAGATCCACAAGGAAGACGAACAACCGGAATTAATAGAAAATACACGAATACAGAAGTGTTTACAACCGACGACGGAATGAAAATGGTAGAGAAAGGTGGTGTGGCTTCATGGGATAGCAAACATTATTTAAATATATGGGTTTGTAAATTAACCAGTAGAAGTCTGGGTTATGCTACGCCTCCAGGTGCATCTGCTGGCAAAGATGGGGTCGTAATTTCATTCGATGTTTTTGGAACAGTTGGTAACTTAAGAGCTCCTTTTAACAAAGGTCGCACAGCAACACACGAAGTTGGACATTGGCTGGGCTTAATTCATACATGGGGTGATACTCATTGTGGAAGTGACCAGGTAGATGATACACCGACACAGCAATCTTATAATTTTGGATGTCAGACATTTCCCAAAATGAGCACTTGCTCTCCGAATAAAAATGGCGACATGTTCATGAATTTTATGGATTTTTCGGATGATGCCTGTATGAACATGTTTACCATCGGTCAGGTAAACAGAATGCGTTCTATCTTTGCTAAAAATGGTATTCGTAACGCGTTTCTTGCTTCGTTTGCCTGTGACAGCACGAAGGCACAGAGCGGTCCTTTGCCGGAACCAGTTGCCGATGTGAAGCCTGTTGAAACCACGAAGTCGTTATCGTTAACAAAGGTTTATCCTAGTCCGGTGCATACGGTTACTACAATCGAATGTAAGGTAGCCACTGCTTCATCTGTTAAAGTGATGGATATATTTAATAGTCTTGGAGTTAAAGTCTATACTGCCCGTTTAATTCAGGAAAAAACAACGATCAACCTATCTAACCTGGTTACAGGAATTTATTTTATTCATATCAATGACGGGCGGGATAAATTCATTACCAGAATCATAAAACAGTAAATTAGTAAGATAATGCCGGATAATTTTAAAGCAAGACTGTTAACGGTTTTAATGAAAGTCTCCTCTGAAACCAATTGTTAAATTATTAACTGATTGTAATTAAAATATACAGAATAGGACCGATGGTCCTATTTTTGTTTTAAACTCAAAAAAATCCAATGAAAAATTTATTATTTCTCCTTATCGCCGCTTCAGTTTTTACTACAAGTTCAAATGCCCAGGGCTTTGGAAAAATGTTAAAAAAAGTAGCCGGAAAAGATTCAGCCGTTGCTGACAGATTATTAAAATCCACTTCTGGCGCAGGTTCCAAATTAAGCAATGATGATATTATAAGTGGATTGAAAGAAGCCTTACGTGTAGGCACTGATAGCAGTACTAAAAAGCTTAGTTCAATGAACGGATTTTTTGGAGATGCGGCAATAAAAATATTAATGCCTGCTGAAGCACAGAAGGTGGAAAAAACACTTCGTGGTGTTGGAATGGGCAGCCTGGTAGATAAAGCTATTTTATCAATGAACCGGGCGGCGGAAGATGCAGCAAGTGGAGTAGGGGATATTTTCTGGAATTCCATCAAGCAAATGAGTATTACTGACGGTTTGCAGATTTTAAGAGGTGGCGATTTTGCTGCCACAGATTATTTAAAGAAAATGACGACTGCTGAGTTGACGTCCAAATTTAAGCCCGTGATTGAAGGCTCACTTGTTAAGACAGATGCGACCAAATATTGGAATGATGTGTTCTCCAATTACAATAAGTTTTCTTCCAGCAAAGTGAATACTGATCTTACCGGGTATGTAACTGAAAAAGCTTTAGCTGGGTTATTTCTAAACATCAGTTTAGAAGAACAAAAAATTCGAAAAAATCCTGCAGCACAGGTTACAGGTATTTTGCAAAAAGTATTTGGCGGAAAGTAGTGATAAGTAGGTACTAATTATTCAAAAACCGGATTTAGCATCCGGTTTTTTATATTCTTCTGTAGGCGTCACCCAGCGCATTGATAATATCTCCGGCTATTAAAGCCTCTTGACCCCATTTTATTGCCGCAATATCACCGGCCATTCCATGGAGAAATACACCTAAGATACAGGCTTCTTTTTGTGAATAGCCTTGCGCCAGTAGTGCCGTAAGTATTCCTGTTAATACATCACCGCTTCCTGCTGTTGCCATTCCGGCATTGCCCGTTGTATTAAAAAATGCAGAACCATCCGGACATGCAATCAACGTGTGATGTCCTTTTAAAACGATGTAGCAATTCAATTGCGCCGCTTTTTGCAATGCAAGATTCATCCTCTCAAAGTCACCGGCTGTTTTGCCAAATAGCTTTTCAAACTCCCCCGTGTGTGGGGTTAATATGGTTGGTTTTAGATTACGGTGAATCAACAGTCCGATATTTATAGCAAGCATTTGCAGGGCAGATGCATCAATTACCAATGGACCGGAAAACCCTATCATTATTTTACTTAACAGCTCCCTATTGTTTTTAGTTAAAGCAAGACCGGGGCCAATACCAATAGCCGACTTTTTTATTGAAATCTTTTTAAAATTTGTTTCCGTACTGCTAATAGCTTCGGGAAAAGCCACTTGAATAACTGGTTGATTGCCTTCTTCTGTAAATACGGTTACCAATCCTGCACCAGTTCTTAAACAGGCTTTTGCACATAGTACCGCAGCCCCCATCATATTTTTACTTCCTGCATATAGCAATGCATGCCCGAAATTGTACTTATGTGAAAACTGGTGTCTTGGTTTGTAAATAAGCTTTACATCAGCATGCTCAATGCTATTAAACAAGCAAGAGGTCTTCTCATAAAAAACCGGATGCAGCCGAATGTCTAATATTTGTATCATCCCGGTAAAGGAACTATTTTCAGCAAGCAGAAATGCCAGTTTATTGAGCTGAAAACTCAAAGTATATTTGGCTTTTATCACGCAGTTGCCAATAGAGTTGGAGTCAGCATATAACCCAGATGGTATATCAATGCTGACAATTCCGTTACCTGAATTGTTGATATGGTTCACTAAGTCAGAAGCGCCATCAGTTAATTGTCTGCTTAAACCTGTTCCAAATAAGGCATCAATGATAATTGCCTTTGGAGCTATTGTTGGTAAAGCTGTTATTTCGATAAATGTTAACTCGGGCTTCAAAAGTTCTAACTGTTGAAGATTGGTACTAAAGTCGTCACTTCTTTTTTCTCCTTCCAAAATATAAACAGCTACGGTTTCGTTGGCCTGCAGAAGCATTCTGGCAATGGCAATTCCATCGCCACCATTATTACCTGTTCCGCAAAAAACAATGTACTTCTCTGGTGATGTAAAATGATGAGTAATCCATTTGAAACAGGCTGCGGCAGCTCTTTCCATCAGGTCAATAGAAGTGATGGGTTCATTAGTAATTGTATAGGCATCCCATTCCCGAATCTGGCTGGCTGAAAATATTTTCATATTCTAAATTTACGAAAACATTTTTCGTTTGCGGTTGTCCAATATTTTATCTAAACCTTTTTCAAATTATGACTTTAGTTTAAAAAAATTTAAGTGATGGTGGCGATGATTTACCCTTTTTTAAAAGCACTAAACCGTTGATTTTTTTACCAACATATAAAAGGCCTAAAGCTTTTATAGATGCACAGTCGGTATTTGATATTTAAAAAGTAAACCTTGCCGAAAAACCAACTCCACTTGCTTCAAATCTAACCGTTTCAATAATGTTCAACTCCGGCTTCCAGTCGACCGAGATATTGAGCGGAATTTCGGGAAATTTATAGTCAATGCCAATAATACCTGCACCGCCGATAAAAGCAGTTTTGCTTCTATAAGCAGCATAAGCACCTACACCGGCAAACCATTGCAGATGTTCAACGGCTGCAACCGGCTGATGCCATTCATACAATCCACAAACGCCCAATCCATTTCCGAAGCCTACCAATGCTTCGACAGCATGTCTCTCATTGATGAAATGTTTTACTGTAAAGCCCGGTGCTATAGCTGCTGAATTAGGGCCAAGCCTGATTCCAACGGCGGTTTTATATTCCTGTGCTTTTAAAGAGATGGAAAGTACGGTAATAAGACTCACCAGAAAATAGGTCTTTTTCATGCTCTGTGATTTTGGTTTTTGTAGGTTAAACCGAAATCGAAAATAATGCCAAGCCGTTTTTGCATGAGCCCTGCACGTGTCTTGGAGCAGCAATTTCCTGTTAAGTTATTTGTAAATAAAAATCCAATTCAATTTGGAGCGATTGCAAGGTGGCGTAAGTTTATCCTAGTTAGTGCAATTGGCCGTTAGCCATTACTACTTTTGTTTCCACATCAATTCATGGACTATCATTGACACCGCATTTATTTATTCAAACAATTCAAGTTTGTTTTTTGGCCTGCGTTTATCCAGCCATTTGTAATTCTTTAGGTATTTCTGATCTTCGGGTATCTGGCGAATGGGAAACAGTGTACCGTCAACGCTGTTAATGAATTTTACTTTATTTACTGCTCGCTCTAAAAAATAAATGTCAATAACATCACCTTTGCTACGGTTCATTCCAATAAAAGCACTGTCATCATCCTGCGGATAAAATACACTTTCAGCAGGCGAACCCTTGGCTCTCATGTAATCAAGCTCGCCGTCTTTAAAATAACCATTTAACGTTCTGCCTGCAAACTGGTTATACATTTTTTCGTTTACCTTATTGATGATGATTCCATTTTCAAAAACATACAAACGATCTGCTTTTTTATTTTTGGTAAACATGTAAATGGTGTCACCAGCAATTTGAGAATTGTTACTAAAAACCAGCGGGTCCTGAAACAGTCTGAAAATAGAGTCTTCTGATGAGTAATAAAGGCTATCGCATACAGACTGTAAGGAATCGTTAAAAATTCGCACATTGTGAAAAGCAATAAAAAAGCGGATTGCTGTATCTTTCGAAATTTTTATTTCGGTCGTTCGCTTCAAACTATCATTCTGAAATTTCAATTCAGTTGTGCTTGATATAAATGGGTCGAACGCTTTGATTTCCTTGTTTGCAAGAATGCTATCCGGTGCAGCGTTTACAATTGAATCTTTTACCATTTCCCCCAATACCAATGCTTTATTTTCAACACTATCTTTTATCGCCGCCAGGCTATCCGGCAAATTATTTAATGCCGTGTCTTTTATCCGCCTGTTTTTATCCAAGCTTCTTTTATCAAATGCAGGTAGGCCGTCTGTTTTTACCAATAAAGAATCTTCCGTTGTTATAACGATTTGTTTTTTTAAGGTATCCTTTGATAAGGTGATTTTTCTTCCCAAACTGTCTCTTTTTTCTACACCACTAAAAAGTGTATCTGCCGCAATAAATGTACTATCAGTACCCTCTCCTTTAAAGATCAAAATCGGTTTACGGGTGGCTAAAAAAGAGTTGTTATTTTTGTCAAGATATATCTGGTTGCCCAGTACGGTGTAACCATTTACACTATCTTTTATAATGGCATTTCCTTCTAACTGCGCTATCCCTGATTTTTCATCATAAGCACTATTATCTGCAACATAAGTGCGGGTGCTATCTTTTATAATGGTACGATTACCAAAAAAAGCCTTGCCGTTTTTCAGGTCATAGGTGCCGTTAGATGAATAAATGTCGCCGCCGTTTTTACTTTTGATAACCGACGGTGTATTCCAGGAAGTAATTTGTGTTTGTGTATTGTAAAGCAGGGTGTCGTTTGTGATTTCGTATTTTGGATCAACAAGGTGAACATTTTTTTTAAAAAAAACATCTTTAGTTTCTGCATAATAAATACCTTCCGTGCTGGTTAAAACGGTCTTGCCATTTACAACCCTTCCTCCGCTGCGATATTTACCTACACTACTTTTTAAATCGTATTCAAGGTCCTGGGTATAAAGTGTTCCTTTGTTATCTGTCAACCTCACGTCTTTTTTAAGAAATGCGATTCGTTCTGCTCCAATATATTTAAGGTATTGTGAATAGGTATGAATACTGTCATTCTGGTTGATGTGAATATTGCCAAAAGCTTCCAATACATTTGTTTGCTGATTGATGGCAGCACTGTCGCAATAAAACAACGTAAGCCCTTCCTTTAAAATTACGTCGCCGGCAATTGTTTGTAAGGTAGTGGCCGAATCTATCGTTTTCAACCGGAGGCTATTTCCCTGAATAATTTGAATAACCCTGAGTGTATCAGTTGAAGGTGGAGGCGGCATAACATTTTGAGCGGGCAAAATTATTTTACAAAATAAAAATGCAGTGATCAGTAGGAGTACTCTAAAAGGGGCAGTTAATTTCAATTCATTTTATTTTGGAAGCGTGTAATTTCTATTTTTATTTACAAATACTATCACAAAGTTATCTGTAGCCTGCCCTGCCAAATACCACCAACTACAGGCCTTGATGCAGTTAAATTTGCCCGTCGCCTTCATTCACATTGCTGACTACAGTGTTATGCAAATGAACAAGTTTTTAAAAATTACAAAAAAGGAGATTAATTAATAGTTTAAAGTTCATCCTTTGGCACCGGGTTAACAAGGTAGGGGGCATTTACTGTATCTGGAACCGGAACTAACAACGGCCCGCTTCTATCTTTTCTTCCAAATACCGAGATGTTAACATAACGCTTCGGATGAATCCTAACATCATCCAGCAGTAAATTCAGTTTATTTGACGTAGCATTCAGGTTATTGTACAATTTGGTATCGTTCATCAATAAACCGAGCGTTCCTTTATCGCTGTTTAAATTGCTGATGGTATTTTTCAATTCATTGACCGTAACATCAAGAGTAGCTAACGTTTTTTCGACATCCAGTCGTGAAAATTTTGCTGTAGTACTTTCAAGGTTGGTCAATGTCTGATCAATTTTCGCATTGTTATTTTTTAATCCACTGGTAAACGAACTAACATTGTCCAGCGTTTTCGCCAACGCACCGGTTTGAGTATTCAACAATGTTTGCAGCGATGCTGAAGAGATGGCAAGCGTTGCCGTTGTTTTATTTAGATTAGCCATCACTTCCCGGATATTATTTTTAGTGCCTGGATCGAAAACACCATTTACGGTAAGCAAAACCGAGTCGAGTGATCTTACTGCGTTTTTTACTTCCAGCAAAACCGGATCAACCTTTTGCAACGCTTCATCAAACATGCCGCTGGTAGCCATACTGGCTAGCGTATCACCATCTTTCTTGAATATATTGCTGCTGCCCAATTTAATTTCAACGGAAGTGGTACCTAACAAGGATGGCGTAATGATGGCAACCGAATTGTCGGGGATATTCAAGGAATGTGCCATTGACAATGCCACAATAATTCTGCGCATATCTTCTCCGCCGTCGGTACTGTAAACAGTGCCCACCTGCTTCCCATTAATCATTACTGCATTGCTGGATGCAAGGCCTTTTATATTCTCAAAAACTGCGTAAAAACGCATTGTTTTAGTAGTTAAATTTTTACCCTTTAAAAAATTAAATCCTAAGATAAGCAGGGTTATTGAAATGGCGGTAAGCGCACCAACCTTTGTCTCGTTCGAAATCTTCATATTGTTACAGCTTGATTGAAAACCAAAAATACATATTAATTTGCTGGCATAGATCTACTTCGTAAAGAACTAGGAAAGTAATAAAAAATAAATAGCTTTATTTTTTTGAGAAGATAACCACACCATTTTTCTTTTCATCCGAGGAAATCCTTACTTCAGTTCTGTTGGAACCTTCAATGATTATCATTAATGCGGTATTGGGTGGAATTGCGCCTTCATTATCCGCGTAAATCAACAATTCATTTTCAGTTTTTGAAGGATCGGCTGTTAGATTTAAGGTCAATGCCTTTTCAGTCAGTTTTTTATTATTTATCAGCATTTTTCCATTAAAATAAACCGTTACCATATCCCCGTCTACATCGCCATCATCATACAAATCAACTTTAAAGGAGGGTTGTTTGATATCAATTCTTCTCAAAATATTTTTTGTTCTGCTCGTATATTTCTCATCTGCAGTTGGGAGCGGTGTTTCTTTTTCGGCCGGAAGCGGTTTAGTAATGTTGCCACTTTCAATAAGTGCCTTGTAGCGTTTAACCGCTGCAGTTATGCCATCTGCCAGTTCCTGCTGTCCTCTTTCGCTATTGAGGTATCGTTCATCCTCATCATTGTTGATAAACCCGGTTTCAATTAAGATAGCTGGCATATTGGTGGATTGTAATACCCTTATACCTACCTGGCGCTGGTTTAATCCAAAAGTCTGTCTTCCCGTTTTCGCAATTTCTTCTTCTACCAACAATCCCATTTTAATACTTTTTTGCTGAAAACGTTTGGCATAAATGGCAACAATGGGGGCCATTTCAGGACTGGTAAAATCAGTCCTTTCACTTAAAGTGTCATCATCTGCCTCTATATTAAAATCTTCTTCATTATCGATAATGGCCTTTAATTTATCACTGGTTTTATGTGAGGCAAAAATCCATACACTGGTGCCGCTTCGTTGCATGGGCAATTTATAATATTGATAAACCGGCTCCTCCACCTGGCTTTTCGTAATTTTTTTCTTTCTACTTTTTCCTTTACCGGTATAAGTCGTTTTTCTATGTGTAACCATTCTGGTACCAATCTGGCGTTTCGCCGTTCTAAGCGGACCCGAATCTGCATGGATGCAGATAAATAAATCACCTTTATTTTGATTGGCAATTTTTGCTTTGTCATTTACATTTTGAAAAATATCTGTGGTCCGGGTGGGGTAGGTTTTAACATCAGGCAACTCTTTTTGTAGCGTCGCCACCAGTTTTTTTGAGATGGCCAGCGTAATGTCTTTTTCTTTGGATCGAAGTGAACCTTCGTATTGCCCGGTTGCTCCTGCATCCGAACCACCATGCCCTGCATCCACGATAATTGTTTTAAGCAATTTGGGCGTTTGTGCATAAGAGATGGATGATAAAGTGAACAAGAATATAAAAACAGAAAAATACATTTTCATTTTTACCATATTAAATCCGGTTTATAAATGGTTGATAATTTTATAAGATTTTCTTCACACAATATTGTGGGTAATATGATTATTTTTGCCGCAACTGCATGGATAATTATAACAAAGGTAAGACAAAATACATTTTAGCATCCATGATGCTAGCGCTATTCATTACTATAACTACAGCCAATAGCAGTGACACGGACTTATCCAATCAGTTTTTCAAAACTTTAACTACTGATACCATTCCAATCAAAGCTACGGCAATAGATCCCCCAACAAAGATTCAACTTGTTCCTAAAAAAGATACCATTCCACCAAAACAATCCGATTCAACAAAAACGTTGGATTCGGTCGGAAATGTTATCGTGGTGGATACCTTTGGTTTTAAAATATCAAAAGACTCATTGGATGCTCCGGTAGTTTATCACGCAGATGACTCCATGATTTTAGATGTGCCAAACAAGAAGATACTTTTGTATGGTAAAGATTCGAAAGTAAAATATGCTGACAATGAATTGACCGCACCCGGTATTGAGTTTGACCAGAGAACCAGTATTGTTACCGCTTCTCTCCGAAAAGACTCTGCAGGTAAAGTCATATCATTTCCAGAATTTAACCAGGGCGAGTTGAAGACTGTGAGTGACACCATTGCTTTTAATATGATCACCGGTAAGGGACTTACAAAAGGCACATACACCCAACAAGACGAAATGTACATTTATGCAGAAAGGATTAAGAAAGTGAATCCTACTTCGTTTTTTGCATACCAGGCAAGGTTTACGACTTGTAATCTGGATACGCCGCACTTTGCATTTGTGAGCAAGAAAATAAAATTCATCAATAAGAAATTTGCCATCACAGGTCCGGTGCATCCTGAATTTGAAGGCGTGCCCATTCCTATTATTCTTCCCTTTGGCATTTATCCATTATCCCAAGGCAGGCATTCTGGTTTTATAGCACCTGCGTTTAATTCCAATGAGCAGTTTGGTTTGGCTTTGGAAGGCATTGGTTATTATAAAGTAATCAACGATAATTGGGACGTTACAACAAGAGGGACTATTTATTCTTATGGCGGATATTCTTTTAACATCAGTCCAAGGTATTTTAAAAGGTATCAGCGTACCGGTAATTTCTCCCTCGATTACCAGCGTTTTAAAACAAACTTTAAAGGTGATCCTGATTTTTCTACCAACAAGAGTTTCAATATACGGTGGAATCATAGCCTTGATTCAAAAGCCAGACCGGGTGTTACCTTCAATGCAAATGTGAATGCAGGTAGCAGTAAATTTAATTCGCAGGTGCCCAACAATCCCACCCGTAATTTTAGTAACCAACTAAGTTCCAGTATAGCCTATGCAAAGGTTTGGAAGGATAAACCTTTTAACATTTCCATCAACGCCAATCACTCGCAGAATACCAATCTCAAAATCATCAACGTCACCCTTCCGGATGTTAGTTTTAATTTAAATACACTTTATCCCTTAAGAAGAAAGGACGTGGTTGGCAATTATAAATGGTACGAAAACCTGGGTATTGCTTTAAACTCTAACGTGAAAAGTCTTACCTTTTTTTCGGATGATACCGCTGTAAGTAGAATAAATATAGGAAAGCAAATATTTAATAACCTGCAATGGGGCGGCAACCACAATGTGCCCATTACGTTGTCATTGCCCCAGATAGGAGCCTTGCAAATATCACCAAGTGTATCTTACACTGAAAGATGGTATCAGCAGAAATTTATCAGAAGCTGGAACAATTCCACTAAAAGGGTTGACACCACTCTAAACAAAGGATTTTATTCTGCAAGGGATATGTCATTTGGTATTGGTATGGCCACCCGTATATTTGGTTCATTCACTTTTGGCAAGAATGCAGCAGTTAAAGCCATCCGGCATGAAATTCGTCCGTCTGTTAGTGTGAATTATAAACCAGATATGAATGGTAAATATTTTTATGATTCACAGATTGACACGGCCAACCGCAAAGGAAGATTCAGTGTGTTTGATAATAGCTTGTATGGTTCATTTGGTGAGGGTACATTCGGAGGCTTAAGTTTTAATATTGATAACAATATTCAAATGAAGGTGAAGAATAAAAAGGATACAGCCGCTGATGCAGTAAAAAAAGTTACATTGATCGATGGGCTGAACCTTAGCGGTAGTTATAACTTTTTGGCAGATTCTTTTCAGTTGAGCACTTTTAGTATAGGCGCCCGAAGCAATTTGTTTGAAAAAATAAGCATTACCGCAAATGGAACATTGGATCCTTATCAGGTAGATAGTAGAGGGGAGCGAATTGATAAACTGATATGGAGAAACAATCCTGTGAGCTTAGGAAGATTCGTTGGCGGAAATGTCTCGATATCCAGTCAGTTTCAGGGAGGCGATAAGACCAAAAATAAAAAACAAAATGAAGTAGGTGGACAACCGTATAACCAACAAACCGGAATGCCATTGGATGAATACCAGACAGAGGCCATTTACATGAGCAGAAATCCGGCTGAGTTTGCAGATTTTGCAATACCCTGGTCGGTGAATTTCTCATATTCATTGCGGTTTCAGCGGGAACGTATAATAGATTATACGGGTTACCAAACCCGCATTTTTCAGGATATAAACTGGAATGGTACGTTGAACCTAACTCCAAAATGGCAGTTGGGATTGAATGGATTTTATAATATCTCCGATCGTGAGCTGGGTACTATTTCTGTTTCAATTGCTCGTGAAATGCACTGCTGGCAGATGGCCATCAACATTTCGCCGGTTGGGAAATTTCGTTTTTTCAATATCAGTATTAGCCCTAAATCTGCTTTGCTAAGAGATGTAAAAATAAACAGAACCAGATCCTTTTTCGATCTTTAGATAACGACTTCGCTGACTTTTTCAGGTTCGTTCCTCACATTTTTAGTTGCTTTGACGTGATATGCTTTACTAAAATATATCGTTCACAAGCACTTATCCGCAGATTCTGAAATTGCATATTATTGTTATTTTGAAGAAAAATTTTGACACGTTGACCAAAATAATCAACGCACCTGTATTTACTAATTCAATTTTATTTAAAGTAAAGGAAGTCTGTGAAAATCGGATATCCGGACACTTTCCTTTTTATTTGCAGTGGTAGCCTTTTCAAAGAACAAAGGGACTAATTTTTTTTGATAAACAATTATTGACTCAATACAATATCAAGAGTGCTTCGGTGTAAACAATTCAATAACTTTATCCAATTACTAAATAAATAAAAAAAAATACATGCGATTTAACTACCATCTGCCGATAGCAGCAATTATTTCAATTATTGGTGTATGCAGTTGCGCCAGTAAAAAAAGTGCTGAGGCTGCAAAAAACGGCGATGAGCCAAATGCAGCCTATAAGCCGGCTTTTTCGGGGCAAACACGAATCGAAGCAATTAAGACAGCAACCCCATATAAGGTGGATAGAATTGCAGAAGACTTAGGAAGGCCATGGGCAGTCGTTCCAATGCCAGATGGCAGATTGTTAATCAGCGAGATGTCTGGTTTTATAACACTTCATTCTGCTGATGGCGTATTGCTTAAAAAAATCACTGGATTACCTAAAGTAGTAAATACCTCACAGGGTGGATTGCTTGACGTTGCGGTCGATCCGGATTTTGATCAAAACAAAATCGTTTACTGGTCATATTCCGAAAAACAGGGCATAGGAAATTTAACCGCAGTTGCCAAAGGCAAACTGTCTGCAGATGAGTCTACCATTGAAAATCCGGTAGTAATTTTCAGGGCTGCGCCAGAACTGGACAGTGAGTTGCACTTTGGTTCACGCCTTGTGTTTGATAAAGATGGTTACCTCTTTGTTAGCACCGGTGAACGATCTATTCTGGATGGTAGGAAACAAGCCCAGTTTTTAAATTCCGGCCTGGGGAAAATATTTAAAATTACCAGAGATGGCAAGCCTGCACCTGACAATCCTTTTTTGAACCAGCCGGATGCCATGCCTGAAATATATTCTTATGGCCACCGCAACCCGCAAGGACTTGACATTAATCCGACAACAGGAGATTTATGGGAAGCTGAATTTGGCCCTAGGGGAGGGGATGAAATAAATTTAATTAAGCCAGGTAAAAACTATGGCTGGCCTACAATCACTTATGGCATCGAATATGCCGGCGAAAAAGTGGGAGAGGGTATTCAACAAAAGGATGGATTGGAGCAGCCAGTTTATTACTGGGATCCTGTGGTTTCACCTAGCGGTATGGTTTTTTACAACAGCGATTCAATTCCCGAGTGGAAGAACAATCTGTTTATTGCCTGCTTGAGCAGTACACATATTGCCCGGCTGGTGATTGAAAATAACAAAGTAGTGGGTGAAGAGCGTTTATTGAGTGATAAAAATGAACGGTTTCGGGATGTAGCCCTGAGTAACGGGAAACTGTATGCAATTACCGATGGAGGTAACTTGTATGTGATTAGTAAGCAATAAGTGTAGGATTCAGTTGTGAAGAAAAAAATTATTAATTAAAAAGGTTGAATAACATGCAGGAACAAAGCGCAATTTGTTCAGGAATCTTCAACCTTTTTTTTATGTTAGTCATTTATCTGCAATCATTCAATTTTGATATCCTTACTTTTTTCATTTTTTTATAACTAAGTCCCGCAAACCAGCAGTACTATTTGGGAGTATTAATCAGGTTCTGTAGACATGTTATAAATTTGTGTCACCATATAATAGATCAATTAAATTAACATGAGGAATGATTGAAATTGGTGATAGTATTTTTAGATTACAAAAAATGTTTTTCAATATTAAAGCAGGTAATTGAAACCAGTCATTAGTAAAAATTTCCGGCTCATTTTAGCAGGCTTTTTATTTGCTGTTTTATGGCCCTCGGCAGCGGTAACTACTAAAATCGGATTACAATTTTCGCAACCTTTTGTAATTGCAGTAACCCGCTTTTTTCTGGCAAGTGTGTTGATGTTATTTTTAGCACATGCTATTTTAAGGAAAAAATTTCCTAAGAAAAAACAATGGAAACAACTGGCGGTATATGGATTCTTAAACATCACTACCTATCTTGGTTTATACGTGCTGGCTATGCAGCAAGTATCTGCGGGCTTGGGCTCTTTGTCGATAGCAACAAACCCTGTTTTTATCAGTATCATCAGTGCGGTATGGTTTCGGCATAAAGTAGCACCGGCTGTATTGGTAAGTCTCCTGCTTTGTTTCATTGGGGTGGTGATTGCAGCTTATCCGCTTTTACTTAGCAGCTACGCAACACCTGCCGGGCTTGCGTTGTTGGTTGTAAGCATGCTTTGTTATTCGGCTGGCGCTATCTATTTTTCCAGAAGCCATTGGAACAACTTGCACATCCTAACCATCAACGGATGGCAAACATTATTTGGTGGAGTTTTTTTGTTACCCTTTGCCCTTTATTTTTATGAAGGCAATAAAAATGACTTTACTACACAATGGGCATTGAGTATTCTTTGGCTTGCCATTCCTGTTTCCATTGTGGCAGTGCAGCTATGGTTATTTCTATTGAGCGATAATCCTGTAAAGGCTTCCTTCTGGCTCTTCCTTTGTCCGGTATTTGGATTTGCGCTGGCAGCCCTCGTAATGAAGGAGCCACTCAGTTGGTACACGCTTACCGGGCTTTTATTTGTAATAGGCGGGCTTTACATTGTGTTTAAAAAAAAGCGGGTTTGATAAATCAAACCAGCCAATAGATATCTTTTCCAATAGCGCTATTGCAACTAAATTTCCTTTAAACCACAGTTGCGTTAATTGTTAATCCAGGATAAAAAAAGTAGGCATAGCATTTTACTAACTTAAAATACCCGGCTGGTGAACGCTTCGGTCGTTGGTCAATAGGACACAACGGAGGCGTTCGGGATAGGTTGATTTTTATTAAAAAGGAAGGACTGCGCCTTTAGGAATGCTTTTTACCCTTGCGGGATTGACTTTCTTCAACTATAATTCATTAACTTTCTGGTTAGCCGATGTTGTGTCTGAGGTACCACCATCCGAAGGGTTATCCATTGTGTAACTCCGGCGTTCGGGACAGGTTGGTTTAACATGGAAATAACGACGGTCTTCCTTTTTTTTATTTTAAAAGTTACTAATAATACCAGCAAACCGGGATTAATGTAGCTGAATACAACTGATTTAAAATAAAAAGAGACTGTCTCAAAATAGAGCAGTCCCTTTTTTTAATTAGATCATTTATTACTTTTTAAAACTTTGCTGTAATACGACATTGTCTACCTGAACTACCAGTTTATATATTCCGGAAGTTAAATTTGTTACATCAATGCTGTTGTTGACTAAAGAAAAAGCGGTTGTATTCATTACCACTCTGCCACTAAAATCAATGATTGAAACGGCTGCCCTTTTATTAACAGAAAGTCCGCTCATGATAAACTTAAGCTGGTTATTTATTACAGGATTTGCCTGAATATTTAAAGCGACCAACGATTTGTCCAACTTTATCCTGAGTATAGCCGAATACGCTATTTTGCCATCGATATCCGTCATTTTTAACCGATAGATTGCGGTATTGCTTCCATCAATAAAAGGTACTTCTAACTGGCTGTATTTTGCAACTGTACTACCGCCTTTGGGAGAGATGGTTGCTTTTGTTATCCAGCTTCCAGTTTGCTTATTTTGTTGCTCAATACTGTATTCTTTAAGATTTAGTTCCTCGGCGCTTTCCCAGTTTAAGATTACTTTATTGTTACTCTTGAAACCGTTGAAATATGTAAGTTTTACAGGTAGTACGAGGTTACCCAATTGTGCCCTAATTTCACCACCCGGAAAAGCTGAATTGTGTAAATTTAAATAACTCAATCCAAGTACCATTGAATCTGCAAAACTAGTTCTTACCACCGCATTTCCTGTGATAGTTCCGGCAATTGCAGCGGTTGCAGATAGTTCTGTAACCACGTCACCATTTGTGCCAGCAGCACCACCGTGAATATGACTGGCTGAAGCTGCTGCAGCCAAACCGCTAAAACTTCCCACTACAAATACTTCATTGGTAATTTTATCCAGTAATACAACAACATTGCCGGCAGCAGTGGATGTATTGGCTGGTACTTGCTGAGATCCCAATAATGTACCCGTGAAATAATAGGTCTCGTTTCCGGAGGTAGTAGTAGTAAGCTGCCCCCTTATTTCACCGCCCGTATAAGTAGAAGTGTGTACGTTTACATAATACAGGCCGGCTAGTAAATCGGCTTCCTGAGACTCTGTCAGAGTGCCTGTTCCTACTAAAATACCGGAACTTCCGAGGTTATTAATCAATGGCGATATTACACTTGCATTTACGCCAGGCGCAGCCGGACCATGTATATGGGACATGGTAATATCAGTCGTTAAATTTTGATAATTTCCACCTAATTCGATTGTGTTTGTAACTGTATTGTACCGGACAATCACAGTACCCAATGCAGTTGAAGCGTTAGCGGGAACTTCCTGACTACCTTGTAAAGTGGCTTTTAAATAAACCAATTGCGATTCCATAATAAGTTGACCCCTGATTTCGCCCAAGGGATAAGTTGTACTGTGAATATTTACATAGGTTCCACCTGCCGACATCGCAACCATATCCGCGGGTGTAATAACAGATGCAACATGAATGGTTCCTTTTGTGTCGGCTATTACATTCAACGGTATGATAACAGAGCCATTGAGAGTTGGATTGGCTTTATGAATATGTGCAATGGTTGCCGAAGCAGATAAGCCGGTAAAGCTACCGGTTAAATAAACCATCCCGGTACCTTTATCTAACAGTGTAGTAACCGTTCCCAATGCGAGGCTACCATTAGGTGGCACCTGCTGGGCACTCTGTATCCGTCCTGTTAGATATTCAGTTTGTCCTGCGGTGGTACCTGTTATCTGGCCCCTGATTTCGCCACCCGTAAAAGTACTGCTGTGAACATTTACATACATATTGCCTGCTACCAGGTCTGCTTCCTGTGCAACAGTTAATGAAGCCGATGCCTTTAATGTGCCGCTAGTGCCGCCACTATTTATGATGTCAAACAAAACTCCTGCATTGGCACCAGGAGCAGCAGGTGAATGAACATGCGAAACTGTTAGACTTGTGGTGAGATTTTGATAATCACCGGTAAGTTGTAAGTTTTTTGTTGTGGCATCGTATTTTATAATTACTACGCCGGTGGCAGCAGAAGCGTTCGTGGGTACTTCCTGTGTACCATCTAGCGTCGCCTTAAAATAGGTTGTTTGCGAATGTGCAACAACTGCAATAAACAATGAAAGAAATAATGTAAAGTTTTTTTTCATGATGCTTTTTTTTGTTATGAAATGAATGGAGGAATGAATGGAATATTTTAAACAACCATATGGCAATAATAGTTTAAAGTTTGCTGAATTAGAAGATGTTGTTTAGGATTAATTAATTATGAAGAAAGAGGTTGCTTGTGTGAAGGATGTTTATCCGGCAAAGTTTAACCAACAACTATCGCTTATCCAGCAAGTGAATGGAATTAAATTCATATAATTAAAAGCGTCCTGTGTGGAATTTATAAGGTCAAACCGAAGTAGGGAGCCAACAGTTTAAATTCAATTAACTATTGCTGGTTTATATAGATGCTATCGTTGATCTTTTTATCTGTAACTTCTTGTTGCCACCTATGCATGCCGTATTGAAGGTTGGTCACTTTAGCAAAACCTTTCTGTGTGAGCAGATAACTGGCGGCAGGGCTCCGGTGACTGTGAGAGCAATACACAATGATTTCTTTGTCTTTGTAGACTTCCAGTTCATTGATTCTGCCAGCCAATTGTTGAATAGGAATGTTGATGGCATTTTTAAGCCGGCCAAATTTTTCCGGAGCAGTGCCATTAAATTCTTCTTCGGTGCGTACATCCAGCAATACTGTTTTTTCAAAACCAGTTTTTAAAAGGTAAGCATATAAATCCTTTGGCAGTATATTTTTAAATACGATGGATGATTTTTTAACCAACTCCATTTTGCATTGGTTACAAACGCCAGATTTGCCGGTTATGGTATCATCGCAACTTTGTCCACAGGGCAAACAAACGTACTCTTCCATGGGTAAAGATGTATTTTTTCCGGTGCTGTTTTGGGCTGCATTGCTTCCACAATTTTGAAAAAATATTGCGGCGATGATGACTAAAAAAAACATTCCTTTACTCATGATGTTGTAATTGAATTGTAAAGATAATAATCAGCAATTATACGTTTAGAAATCCGAAAACCGGAAATTGGTGTCATGCATTGGAGAAGTTGCTCCTTAGGGGAAATGGGGAAAGAAATGATGAGGACGAGGAAAATTACCGGCTTTAAAGTATTGTTGAAAAAAAATAAATTCAATAAAATTGATTTTATGAAACAGTTGAATTGAGAAAAGACTTCATGAAATAGTTGATTCCAGTGATGATAAAATTATCGAGGCTGTTTACACTTTGTTACACGCTGCCCGTGTTGAAAACAAATTAGGGGAAACAATTAAAAAATATTATAATCCGCTTGATGAAGCAAATGCGCTATGGACGAAGCTAAATTTACTTCACATGATCATCTCAAAAAAGAGACTAAAAAGTGGTAAATGGTTTTCTGTATTTGGTACAATTAAAAGCTGAAAATAAACTTTAAACTAAATCCTTAATTTTCTTGGAATTGAAAGCATCAATCCAATTCTTTAATGTTATTATTACGGATGCTTTTCTATTTAATAGTGTTTTTATGAATCGATAAAATCCAATATTCCTGTCAATATCCTGAGTCTTGGTTATTTGTTTAAATCCTTTTAATTGTTCAGGTAAATTATGGCTTTTAAGGTTTACCCCAACTGAGTTTGCATTGTTCAACAACCACTCTTCAATTTCAGGGCAAATCAAAATTAAATATTGATCTCTTGTGTGATGTCTTTGTAGAATTAACCCATTCTCTGATTTTATTTCTTTAAATTCTAAAAAATAGTTTGCTATCGGGCCCTTATTTTTATCCTCATCAATAATACCTAAAGCAACATTGTTTTTGAGTCTGTTTTTTAATAGGTTGGCAATTTGTCCGCATCCATGTTGGTGATTATATTTTTTAGAGGCATAAGTTATTATTTCAGCAACTTTAGTATCCACATAGCACTCAGGAAGTATATTCAATGCTGTCATTAGAATAGCGATTTAAATTAAAAAAGATGTCGATCCCAAAATCAAGCACTTCTGACAGATCGGTATCGCTAAGTTTTTTTACTACAGTAGTCCGGTTTAATTTATCATAGGAAACAACAAATACACTTAATTGACCGGCAGGTGAATTCTCAATAAAATTGTTGAGCAGATATGGATTATGAGTTGCTATAAAAAATTGAACTTCTTTTTGTTTGATTATTTCATCCGCAAGATAACTTACATAAGGAGGGAAAGCATGTGTGTCAGGTTCGTCCAAAGTTATTACACTTGCATTTGTATGCTTAACGGCGGCTGAATAAAATAGAATCCTTTTATAGGTATCTGCCAAAGCTTCATAAGACAATGAATAAACGACTCCTTCATTGATTCGCAACTGCAAGGTAATATTGTAATTTGCATTATCGATATTTAAATCAAAGCCATGCTCTTTAGCAAACTCTTTTGCCAGTTCCTGCATATCTGTATTGTGGTAGATAACTTTTGCTAAATTATTTCCAAATGGAGACATTAAACGCTGAATATAGTTGCCTGTGTCATGAAATTGAATATTGCTTTTGTACCGGTAGGGCTTAATCGGCGAAGCATAAAATTGAAGTGCCGCTAACGGAATAAAATCACTATCAAATTTTGTAAAGGAACCATTTGAATTATTAAATTCAAAGAGGTTAATATCTTTCTGGTTATCCGGTTTGTACTCAATATTGGTTCCAACTGAAAATCCGGGATGAATTATTGATATAGGGGAAGTTAAATTACCTAAATGAAACATATCGGCAACTTTATTTACCCTGAAAAAACTTTTCAAATCTATTAATTCTTTATTCGCCTTTTTATTGCCCTCATTCATACCCATCATCCATGACAGAAAGGATAAATCCAGCGCTTCCAATATATTTGATTTACCCGAATTAGGCTCACCTATAAAAACATTTATCCTGCTACAATTGAGTTCCAGTTGATTGATAGATTTGTAGTTTTTTATTTCCAGGTTACTTATCATATTGAGTAAAATTAAATATTGCCGTAAAATAGCTTAAAGAATCCGATTGTTCTGGTCGAATGCTCTAGCAATTTCTCTAAACTTTACTGATTTTCTTCGATACATTTTCTTCAACTATATAAATAAAGTTCATTAAAAAATACCAATAATAGTCTATATTTTTCTTGCAAAATGAATATTGACAATTATACCATTCTTCTCTCTATTTCAATCTTTAAAAATAGGTGAAAGTTTATTCGTTGGTATTTTTTGAATTGCAAGCGAATTAACTGCATAAAAGATTCCTCGCCGAAATAGAGTACAAGTGTGTGACTCAACATTATGGCATGAAAGTTTTCCACCGCTACCAAAAATAAAAACCCACCCCTTAAAAAAGAGGCGGGCCATATTCAATAAGCTCCAAAGAACTCCCCCTCAGGAGATTGGGGCTATTATTAATAACGGTAATGATCTACTTTAAAAGGACCATCTTTTGGTATACCCAAATACGCACTTTGTTCGGTTGACAACTCGTCTAACACAACGCCAATTTTTGCCAAATGTAAACGGGCAACTTTTTCATCCAACAATTTTGGTAACACGTATACTTTGTTCTCGTATTTACCTGGGTTGCAATATAACTCAATTTGGGCAAGCACCTGGTTAGTGAATGATGCACTCATTACAAATGATGGGTGACCAGTGGCACAACCTAAGTTTACCAAACGACCTTCCGCCAGGATGATGATGTCTTTTCCTTCGATGGTGTACATATCCACCTGTGGTTTGATGGTATTTTTAGTATCACCGTAGTTAGCGTTGATCCATGCCATGTCAATTTCAATATCAAAGTGACCGATGTTACAAACGATCGCTTTATCTTTCATTACCCGGAAATGTCTTTCAGTAATCAAGTCGCGACAACCTGAAGCAGTAACGATAATATCCGCTTCTTTTACTGCATCAATCATTGGCTTTACTTCAAAGCCATCCATCGCTGCCTGCAATGCACAGATCGGATCAATTTCGGTAACGATTACACGACAACCTGCACCCTTTAAAGAAGCAGCAGATCCTTTTCCTACATCACCATAACTTCCTACTACTGCAACCTTACCGGCCATCATTACATCAGTAGCACGACGGATCGCACCTACCAAACTTTCTTTACAACCATATTTGTTATCGAACTTCGATTTAGTAACCGAATCATTTACGTTGATGGCAGGCATCAGCAAAGTGCCTTTTTCCATTCTTTCATACAGGCGATGTACACCGGTTGTTGTTTCTTCAGATAAACCTCCAATGCCGGCAACCAGCTCAGGATATTTATCAAAAACCATATTGGTTAAATCACCCCCATCATCCAAAATCATCGTCAACGGACGATCTGCTCCACCAAAAAATAAGGTTTGTTCAATACACCAGTCAGACTCTTCCTGTGTTTGTCCTTTCCAGGCGAAAACACCCACACTGGTCGCAGCAATGGCAGCAGCCGCCTGGTCTTGCGTAGAAAATATATTACAACTGCTCCATTTAACTTCAGCACCAAGGGCGGTTAACGTTTCAATCAACACTGCAGTCTGGATGGTCATGTGTAAGCAACCTGCAATGCGGGCTCCTTTTAAAGGTTGGGTTGGTCCGTATTCAGCTCTTAAAGCCATTAATCCTGGCATTTCTGCTTCGGCTAAACGGATCTCTTTGCGGCCCCAATCTGCAAGGCTCATATCAGCCACTTTGTTTTTGAGGCTGAAGTCAATCGAATGTTGTGTGATAGTTGACATAATGATTTTTATTTTGAATCGCAAAAGTACAAATCATAGGATAATATTCTAAACATGTGTAAAACTTTAGGACAAACTATATTTTAATTATAATTTCGCAGAACAAAAGACCAATTACCTATGGCAAAAGCTTCTCAGAAAGCGGAATCAACTACTGAACAAATTTCGCTGGATAATAAAGACATCGCAATTCTGCAATTGCTTCAAAAGAATGCGAGAATTACCGTTAAAGAAATTAGCGATCAAATGCACCTGAGTACTACGCCTGTGCATGAACGTATCAAGCGGATGGAAGCAAGTGGCGTGATAAAACAATATGCTACATTACTGGATCATACAAAAGTAAAGAAGGGCCTGATGGTAATTTGCTACGTTTCACTGAAAGAGCATAGTAAAAATGCGGGTGTAAAGTTTATAGAAACGATGCAAGTGCTACCTGAAGTAATAGAGTGCTACAGCATTTCCGGCGAATTTGATTTTATGTTGAAAGTGCTGTGCGAAGACATGAATTCCTACTATGATTTTCATGTAAACAAATTAAGCCAGATAGAAAACATGGGGCATGTGCAGAGCGTGTTTGTGATGGGGATTATTAAGCAAACGCATGAGTTGGTGTAAAAGCACCCCCATCCCCTAAAGGGGAGTTCCTCCGCCAGCTCACTGCAACACCTGGTTCGTAAAATGTGTGGCGTTGCAATATTCTATTTGTAGAACTCCCCTTTAGGGGATGGGGGTGGCTTACCCCGCAATCATCTTCAAAAACTCTTCCTTTTTTCTTCTGGCTACATCTATTATGGTGCCGTCCTTCATCATCACTTGTCCTCCGTTGGCCTTTACATATTTTTGAATGTAGTTTAAATTGATTAGGTGAGAATTGTGGATGCGGTAGAAATGATAGGGCTGTAGCATGTCTTCAAAATCTTTCAGCAGTTTGGTAACCAGCAGACTTTTGCTTTCTGTAAAAAATATTTTGCAGTAGTTGGAACTGGATTCTATGTGCAGGATATTTTTGATGGGAATAAACTCAAGTCCCTCTGAAGTAGGGATGGCAATTTTATCTTCCTGCGATTTTTTTTCGCTCAAAGAATTTTTTAAAATATCAATCTTTTCTTTTGTTTGAGAGAAAGATCGCATTTTGGACAATCGGTCTACTGACACCTGCAATTCTTTAATGGCAATGGGTTTCATCAGGTAATCAAAGGCACTGATCCTTATAGCATCAATGGCGTAGTGGTTGTAAGCTGTCGTGAAGATGATTTCAAACTCACATTCACCTAGTTCTTCCAGCATACGAAAGCCGCTCATCTTCGGCATTTCAATGTCCAGGAATATCACATCGGGCTTGTGGTGTTTGATCAGTAACATGGCTTCCTCTGGTTTTTGTGCCATAGCAATTACTGTTACATCAGGACAAAATTCTTCTATTTTTTTAAGCAAATTTTGCAGACTGCTTAACTCATCATCCACCAATATTGCTTTGATCTTTTCCATGTCAGATTACTTTTAATTTGATTGAAACTCTTGTGCCGGCAGGTTCTTCGTTTTCATCGTATAAATCCGTAATCACAATATTATCCGGGCTGCTTTGATTGCCATTGAAAATGTTGATTCTATTGTCAGTTATTTTTAAACCAACGCTCTTATGATGCGGCTTATTTTTACTATTATATGAAGCAGATTGTTGCCTCCCGATTCCATTATCTTCGATTGTATATTGTATAAAATCACCTGCCAGTATTACCAAAACAGTCAATTTGAGATTTTCCCGCTCGCAGTGGGCAATGCCATGTTCGATGGCATTTTCTACAAAGGGTTGTATGATGAGGGAAGGAACTTTATAATCACCATTTTCCAACGCCGGATCAATGCTAGTTTCATAGACAAACTTATTATTAAACCTTAACTGTTGCAGATCGATATAAAGTTGCATAGATTCCATATCTTTTTGCAGTGGCAGCAGTTCGTTGCGGCTGCTATCAAGTATCGTTCTGATGAGCCGGGCAAATTTGTTTAAATAATCACTGGCCAATCTCTTCTCATTTTGCATCATAAAATTCTCAATGCTATTGAGACTGTTGAAAATAAAGTGCGGATTCATCTGCGATTGCAGGGCCTGCATTTGTGTTTCGGCAATTTTTTGTTTAAAAGTTGACTCGGTGCGTTTCTTCTTTGCCTGTATAGATTTACTAATAAAAAATGCGATGCCGATGATGAGTCCAAAGCAGATGGCAAGTGCTAGTAATAAAGCATTTTTTGTATTCAGCTCTTTCTCCTGCATTTTGGCTACCTGTTTCAAATGCTGGTTTTCTATTTCCTTGCGTTTAATCATCCATTCCGATTCATGAATGATCGTATTGCGCTTGTTATGTTCCGAAAACAAAGTATCGTAGGCAGTCCGGTGAATTCTATAATAATACAATGAAGAATCCTTGTTATTTTGATGGTCATACACATTAGATAGTTCAATTGCTGCATTGGCTTGCCCCTCAAGGTAGGCTGTTCTTTGCGCAATATTTAATGCGGCGATGAGGGTGTTAATTTTCTTCGACGATCTTAAATCTGTTAAATATTTAGCTTCTGCAACATACACCTGGTATTCATTTCGAAGATCATTGTTTGTTTGTGCCTGCATTAATGCTTTTGCAAAATAGTATGCAGCGGAATCAAAATCTTTTTTTATAGCGCAAAGTTTCCCGAATCCAACATTATATTGCGACAGTATATATTTTTCGCCTGATTTTACTGCAAAAGGTAATCCTGCTAAAAGATTTTCTTTTGATCGTATATAATCTTTCTCCTCAAGGTCGCACTCATGCAGTAATTCGTAGTTGATGGCTACACCCCGCCATGCCGCTAATTTTGTATTAATCACAATGGCCTCTTTAGTGTATTGTCTGCATTTAGCGTAGTCCTTCAACACTTTGAAATTATCGCCAATATTGTTCAGGCAAACAGCCTTTAATCTTAAAGCATCACTTTGATCGGCATAGTCAATTGCATTGAAATAGGCAGTATTGCTTGCTTCGTAGTTGGCGGAATTGGAAAGCAGGATGCCGAGGTTTATCTCCGACAGAGACTTCCCATATTTGAACTGCAAACTATCACTTAAGGCGGCTACTTTTTCGTAGTAACTAAAAGATTGCTTCACATCGTTTTCGCTAAACCGGTAGCTGATTCGATGTAGGTTAAGGATATGAAGCGAGTCAACTTTTGGATGCTGATTGACCCAGTTAATGAGGCTGTCAACGATTCTGGCTTGGGCAAAAAGGGTGCATTGGGTACACAATAATATAGTGATCAACAAGATTCTTTTTGCCATGTAATTAAAGTGGTGAATTTTTAGAATTATTTATAAATTTATAAAAAATGATTTACTAAACAGCTCTATAATTTGAAGGACTATATTTAAATAGCCGAATCGGTGTATTTTTGGAAATAACGTAAATGTTATTAAAAATGATACCGGTTAAAATTAAATAATGGCAAAATTGTTTAAAAAAGATCTCTGCAAGCGGCTTGTTGTATTATGTATCCGGATAGAATGAAATGATAGCTGGTTATAAAATTGAAGTCTGGCATTAATTGATCTAACGTTGAAACCAATCTATCTTTTAAATTTACGGGATAAAAGTACCAATTGATATTGCTGAAGAGGGAATCCTGTAAATCTTTTAGTGCTTAAGATTGTAATAAAAACAACGATAACATAGTTGTTTTTTAAACTTTAGCCATCCCGATTTCTACATCAAAGTCGTCAGGAAATGACTTGTTTTAATCAAGTGGTTAAAGGAAAGCCACTGCAATAGGGCGGTGGCTTACGAATAAAACAGATGAATTACAAAATAGTTATTTTTAATTCGGGAGCAAAAAAACGTCGTCCTTGTTTATCAAACACGATGATATCAAAAAAATACAATTCTTCTCCTTTGTGTAAGCCATCAACGATGTTTTTTTGCCACACTGCAGGCAATGGAGTATTGGTAAATCGTTGAGCGGCCAGATCACTTTGAACAGAAGTTTTTCCTGTTTCCTCATCTTCTGTTACACCAATTCGTTTATAGGCAAGCTGGTAAGATGATATTTTATATTCTAGATTTTTATCATCCACAATTTTTAACGGCTGGCTAACCAGTTGTCCGGCTTCTTCTGCGCTAAGTGCTATGGTGCCGGTCGCTGTACCAAGGAATGTTTTAGCAAACGGCTTTTTTGCCTTTGGGCTTGCTGGCTGTGAATCAGTTTTAGCGGGTTTCTGTGCCAAAACCATATTGCCCACTAAAAACACAATGGCAAATAAAGCGGTAAAAAGATAAAATTTTCTGTGCATCCTTCCGGTTTTTAAAATAGAACGAATTTACATGCTTATTAGTATCAACAAATGTTAATTCAATGCTGCCAGACTCTCTTCAATTGTTTTGATTCGATCGGCTGCATCAGCTTCTTTTTTTCTCTCCAGTTCAATTACCTCGGGCTTTGCATTTTGCACAAAGCGTTCGTTGCTCAATTTCTTTTTCACGCTTATTAAAAATCCTTGCTGGTGTTGCAGATCTTTTAGTAAATCACTTTTTAACGCCGCACTATCCAGTTGCTTTTCAGACTCAAGGTAAAATTTATCTTTTTCAACCGCTACTACGATCGTATTAGCAACAGGCTCGCTGGTAAAACTGATAGATGCCGCATTCACCTGTTTGCTTAAAATATTTTCAATCCCGGTAAAAGCCGCTGCATTAGCAGTTTGGATATGTAATTGAATGGTGTCTTTTGGTTTTACCTGATTTTTATTGCGGGCATCTCTTAATGAAGAAATTACTTTCTTTAATAATTCGCCCTGCTCCAAAATTTCGGCTTTTGGTTGAGGATATGGCATTGTTTGGGTGATGCAAAGATCGATTGGTTGCTCTTTCAGTAAATGATGAATCTCTTCTGTAATGAACGGCATAAAAGGATGCAGCAACTGCATCAGTTCTTCAAAATAGCCTACAGTTTTATTGTATACTGCTGCTTCTACAGGTTGCTCAAACCCAGGTTTCACCCATTCCAGGTACCAACTACAGAAATCGTCCCATATCAGGGATTTGATGGTATTTAATGCTTCGCTCAATTTAAACTGTTTCATCAACCCATCTACTTCTGATTTTACCTGGCTCATCCGGTTATCAAACCATTCAATGGCAAACTGGTTACTATTTAATGGTAAATTGTCAATGGAGGATTGTGAAACACTGGTTGCTTTCTCAGGCGCATTGCTAGTTGAAGATTGTTCATTGATTTTTGACCATTCATCTTTCACAACTGACGACTGTCTACCTTCCCACATCTTCACCAGCTTCAGGGCATTCCATAATTTATTATTGAAATTACGGCCTTGTTCCAAAGCACTTTCATCAAACATTAAATCATTACCGGCAGGGGAGGACACCATAATTCCAAAGCGCACAGCATCTGCGCCATATTGATCAATCAGGCCCAGCAGATCGGGAGAGTTCCCTAATTGTTTGCTCATTTTACGACCCAGTTTATCTCTTACCATCCCTGTGAAATAAACATCCTTAAAAGGTGGTTGACCGGCATACTCGTAACCGGCCATGATCATCCTGGCAACCCAAAAGAAAAGGATATCCTGTCCTGTAACCAGTGTGGTGGATGGGTAATAATAATTTACCTCATCATTTGCTGGATGACTAATGCCTTTAAAGACTTCCATTGGCCATAACCAACTGGAGAACCAGGTGTCCAACACATCTTCATCCTGGCTTAGTCCCGTCTTTTCCGTTCCGGAAATAAAAGGCATTTTACCGGTTAAATCATAGTATTTAGTATATGCTTCATCTTCATTTTCTGCTACATAAACATTTCCTTCCGCATCGTACCAAGCCGGTATACGCTGGCCCCACCAAAGCTGGCGGCTGATGCACCAGTCTTTGATATTTCCCAGCCAATGGCTGTAGGTATTTTTTGCTTTTGCCGGATGAAACTTAATGGTATCATCCATTACGGCGGATAAAGCTTCGGGATTTTTACCTAAAAATTTTGTCATATCGATGAACCACTGTAGCGATAAACGATGTTCTATCACCGCACCGGTTCTTTCGCTAGTACCTACCTGTCCTTTGTAATCTTCAATTTTCTGCACCAGCCCAAGTTGGCTGATATCATCAACAATTCTTTTTCTCAATTCAAAGCGATCAACGCCCACATAAGAAAGTACCAAATCAGAAGGATTGTCTTCCATTAAATCTTCGGCAGTAAATTTACCGGTTTCATCTAAAGTATTGATAACGCTCAACTGGTGCTTAAGCCCCAGCATATTGTCATTTTTATCATGAGCCGGTGTTATTTTTAATGCGCCCGTGCCAAAATCAGTTGTTACATATTCATCTGCAATGATGGGGATTTTTCGGTTGATGATCGGTACCAACACTTCTTTGCCAATCAGGTGCATGTAGCGCTCATCGGTTGGGTTTACACAAATGGCAATATCTCCCAAAATGGTTTCAGGTCTGGTTGTAGCAACGGTGATACCCCCATCCCCTGAAGGGGTGCCATTAATGTCTGATAATTGATAGGTTATACAATAAAGCTTAGAGTCAACATCTTTAAAAATAACTTCTTCATCACTTAATGCTGTTCGGCTTACGGGATCCCAGTTAACCATTCTCTTTCCCCTATAAATCAATCCTTTTTCACTTAGATCAACAAATACCTTCAACACACTTTTATAATAATCTGCATCCATGGTAAAGGATGTTCTATTCCAGTCAAGACTACAGCCGAGCTTTTTTAGTTGTTGTAAAATGATGCCGCCGTATTTTTCTTTCCATTCCCAGGCGTAGTTCATAAACTCATCTCTCGTTAAAGATGATTTTGCAATTCCTCTTTCTCTAAGCATGGCTACCACTTTTGCTTCGGTAGCAATAGAGGCATGGTCGGTTCCCGGAACCCAGCAGGCATTTTTACCCTGCATGCGTGCTCTTCTGATCAATATATCCTGGATGGTGTTATTCAAACAATGGCCCATGTGCAAAACACCGGTTACATTTGGAGGCGGTATTACAATGGTGTATGGATCTCTTTCATCGGGCAAACTATTAAAATATCCTTTGTTTAACCAATGTTCATACCAGGTTGCTTCTACTTCGTGGGGGATGTAATTTTTCGACAGTTCCATTTTATAAATAATTGATTATTTAGTAGAAACAAATTTCAGTAGGTTTCTACAATGTTTCATTTTATAATTATGTGCAAATGTACGAATTGAGGTTTCAATAATTAGATCGGCTGCTGGTAGAATGAACCGGATGATTCATTTTACGAGAATGTTGAATATTGTTTACGCTGATCGTCTCTTAAGTTAATGGCTTTTCGATTGCAGGAACCGCTTGTTTAAAGCTATTAACGGGATTGGGTAATGAATACTGGCAATGCCTTCAACCAAAGTTTGATTGTCCGCAGTATCCTAAGGGTACTCATCTTTACCTTTATGTTTATGGTTAAAAGTATAAACTCGTTTAATTTTTAAGACAAGTAGATTTTTAAAAAATCCGCATTTAAATCGGCAGACTTGTTTGAGGTCGATTTCGCTACCTTTGCGCCCCTAATTTAATTTCATTGCAACCAGTTCAACAAAATCTCCGGCTCCAAAAAATTATCACAGGAGTAGGTATTGTACTTTTTGCAGTGAAAGTATTTGCCTGGTATCTCACACATTCGATCGCCATTTTAACCGATGCACTGGAAAGTACAGTGAACGTTGTTGCAGGTTTAATAGGCATTTATAGTTTATTTGTAAGTGCCAAACCTAAAGATTGGGATCATCCCTACGGACATGGTAAGGCTGAGTTTATTTCGGCCGCTGTTGAAGGCACGTTGATAACAGTTGCCGGGCTTATCATTATATATGAAGCCATCGATAACCTGATTCATCCACACATCATTCAAAAGCTGGATCATGGAATTATACTGGTAGCCATTACAGGTATCATCAATTATATTGCTGGTTTTATCTGTATTAAAACGGGTAAAGAAAATAAATCGCTGGCGTTGGTAGCAAGTGGTAAACATTTGCAGACAGACACGTACTCAACCATAGGAATCATTTTGGGATTAATATTGTTGTACTTTCTGAAACTATGGTGGATTGATAGCGCAGTAGCCGTTCTATTCGCTTTTATTATCATGATTACCGGTTACAGAATCATCCGTAGTTCGGTATCAGGTATTATGGATGAGGCTGATACAACATTGATCAATCAACTGGTTTTAATCTTACACAGCAACAGGAGGCCAAACTGGATTGACCTGCACAACCTTCGGATTATTAAATATGGTGGCACACTTCATATTGATTGCCATCTTACGCTGCCGTGGTACCTGAATATAAAAGAAGCCAATATTGAAATCGATACCTTATTTGACATCGTGAAAAATGAGTTTGGAGAATCAATGGAAATATTTGTTCATTCGGACGGATGCAACGATTTTGGTTGTCGTATTTGCAACAAGCAGGATTGTGGAGCTCGCCAGCATCATTTTGAGAAAAAAACAGAATGGACGGTGGAGAACATTTCTGAAAATATTAAGCACCAACTTTAGCCAATTGGATACAGAAGGTATTTCAGACATGCTTTATGTATTGAATGGAAAGAAGAAATTTATCGAAATGTTTTTGTAAACAATCTGCTGATAATAACCAGAATAATTTTTTTTAAGCAAGCAGTATTGGAAGTTCGTTCAATTTGTTGATAGGTAATTCAAGTATTACAATGCGAAAACCTATATAGAAAACGTAACTTTTAATGTACATCCATTGCCGGGAGCAGAATTCAGTACAATTTTGCCGTTATGGATCTCTACCCTTGTTTGTATATTTTTGAGTCCAACCCCATTCTTTATTTTTGAGGTATCAAAACCCACACCATCGTCCGCCATCATTAGTTCTAACGACTGCTTTGATTGAACGAGCGACAAATTTACATTCATGGCATTTGAATGTTTAAACGTATTTGTAAGCTGCTCCTGAACAATCCGATAAATGGTTAACTGTAGTTCGTCAGGTACCAAACGGTTATCAAAGTTTCCCCAGTCTGTTTTAATATTCATCTTATTGCCTTGAAGTTTGAATTCGATCCAATTGTCTATGGACTCAATTAAGCCCCGTTCATCCAGCGTTGGCGGCATAATTACCTGCGAAATTTTTTTTATTTCATTGATTGCCATTAAAATGTATTTCTTGCTATTTTGCATAAACACCAGCCGCTTATCTTCTTCGCTTATGGCGCAGTCGATATAGAGGTTGGAAGCTGCTAATATTTGATTGATGTTTTCAAGCAATTCATTTCCCATTTGGCTGCGTTCTGTTTCATGCGCTATCAAAACGGCATTTGTTTTCTCATTAATGATTAATTCTTTTTGCTTTTCAAGTTTAATTTGTTTGTCAATTTTGTCCAACGCATTTAAAATGGCTTCCGGTAAACGTTCAATGTGATCTTTTAAAATGTAATCATCTGCACCTGCCTTAATTACAGATACAGCATACTCTTCCGATATAGTAGCCGTTACCAATATAAATGGTATTTTCAGACCGCTTTGAAGAAAGATGTGTAACGCTTCTTTTGAGCTGAAAGAGGGCAGTGTGTGATCCGAAAGAATTACATCCGGTGCAAACTTTATCATTTGTTCTACATAAGCCTCTTTATTATCTACCACCCTTATTTCAGCTTCAATCTTACTTTTTGTAATCACCCGTTCCGTAAGTTCAGCATCTATCTCAACATCTTCAAGATGTAATATTTTTATACGACTTCTCATCCTTCGATTTTTGTATGATAGTGTATTAGTTTACCAGTAAAAAATGGATTAATTCGTTTGCCCATTGAGCCGGTTAGGCCGATATTTACTTATTACTAACAATTTGCTTAAATTCAATGATACCTATAATACCGACGAGAAAAAATTACACAATTGATATTTCAACAAAGTACTTTTCTATTTTAGAACGAGGCCCATTATTTTAGTGTAAAAAAGAAGGTTGCGCCTTCGTCTAAAGCAGATTCGGCCCAAACCTGCCCGCTGTGGCGCAAAATTATTCGCTGCACAATTGCCAAACCTACGCCTGTTCCTTCAAATTCTTCCTGTCGGTGTAAACGTTGAAATACACCAAAAAGTTTATCGTAATAGGTCATATCAAATCCGGCACCATTATCCCTTACAAAGTAAGTAGTGCCTTTATCTGTTTCCAGCATACCTATGTCTATAACCGGATATTCCTTTTTGGATGAATATTTAAAAGCATTCAACAGTAAATTCTGAAAAACGAGTTGAATCGTACCCTCATCTGCAATAGCTGTACCCAATTTTCCTATGTTTACAATATGTTGGTATTTGTTTATTTGAGATTGGTCATTGATAATGTCCTTAACCATCTTATCAAGGTCAATTTCTGCTTTATTTAGTGCTTTTTTGCCTAATCTGGAAAAATCCAGCAGATCATCGATCAAATGGCCCATTTTGTTTGCATTAAAAGCCACCCTGCCCAGCAATTTTTTTCCTTCTTCATCAAGTTTATTTTCATAATCTTCCAGTAGGATTTGCGAATACCCATTGATCGCACGGAGAGGAGCCCTTAAGTCGTGGGAAACTGAGTAAGAAAAAGATTCCAATTCTTTATTGGCAGCATGCAACTCTCTTGTTCTCATCTTCACCCTTTCTTCCAGTTCATTATTTAAACCTCTCACTTCTTCTTCCACTTTTTTTCGATTGGTAATATCTATAATGGTACCCAGCATTTTTAAAGGAGCCGATTTATTATCTCCTATCAGTTTTCCATTTATCAAAATCCAGTGAACAGATTGATCAGACCAGATAATTCTTGTTTCTATCAGCCAGTTTCGAGTCGTTAGGGCTTCATTAAAAGAATTTTGCACTGTTTCAAAATCGTCAGGATGTAAATGTGGTAAAAACCTTTCCATGCCCCACTCTGGAATCATTTCTGTGTACCCAAAAATTTGATCATGTATAAGATTTCGGACAGCAGTATCCGTTTGCAAATCAAGTTCCCAAATACCGATTTTACCCGCTTCCAGTGCAAAGTCCAGCCTTTCCTCGGTTTTTTTTCTTTCGGTTACATCCTGGCTTAATATAAGACGGCCCTTACTTTCACCGATGTTCATTTCATGAGAATTTATGTCAACATAAATCAAGGAGCCATCTTTTTTAAGATGCTTCCAGATCCCATTATAACTCAATCCATTGGTTACTGAATGGTCATGTTGAATGTACCGCTGCTTTTCATCATCCGGGCGAATGTCTACAGCCGTCATTGAAAGAAATTCTTTGCGGGTATAACCATAATGACCAATGGCAGCCTCATTTACATCCAGAAATCTAAAGGAGGGGATTTCAATAACCCACATTGGAAGGGGGCTATTTTCAAATAATTTGCGATATTTTTTTTCACTTTGTTGTAATTCATCGGTTCTTTCAATTACCCGCTGCTCCAGTGAAATATTGAGCAATTTGATTTCTTCCTCTGCTTTTTTTCGTTCAGAGATATCCCTTGTTATTTTTGAAAAGCCAATTACTTCTCCATCCCTTTTCAAAGCCGTCATCACTATATTGGCCCAAAAAAGAGTACCATCTTTTTTTACCCGCCAGCCTTCGTTTTCGATGCGGCCTTCTTTACGTGCTATCAAAAGTTCCTGCTGTGGAAATCCACCTTCTTTCACCTCATTTGGGTAAAAAATTGAAAAGTGTTTGCCAATGATTTCATGCTCTTTATATCCTTTTATTCTTTGGGCTCCTTCGTTCCAGCTACTGATAAACCCCTCCGGAGATAACATAATTATGGAATAATCATAAACTTCGGTGGTCAAAAGCCTGTATCGCTCTTCACTTTCTTTTAATGCATTTTCGGCTCTGTTCCTTACAGTGCTGTCCCTTAAAAAAGCAATGTACCAATCATCCTTTTTTATCTTAACGGGCGAAAAAGTTATTTCAATGTCAATGATCTCGCCGTCCTTTCTCGCTACTTTTCGTTTAATAACTTTTATATCTTCTTTGATCGTTTGGTTTTTCAATAAAATCTCCTTCAGGGTGTTCAATAAACTCTCTGTATCTTCTAACAGTAATATAGAACCAACGGACTCTTCAATGGCTTCCTTTTCTTCCCAGCCAAACATATTTTCTGCGGCAGGATTCCATTTTTTTATCAAACCATTGTTATCAAAAACAATTACCGGGTCAGGCGCATTTTTTATAATTGCCTGCACCTGTTCCTCACTCTCTCTTAATTTGTTTTCTACCTTTTTCCGCTGGTTAATTTCATTCTCCAGTTCCTTCGGCGACCGCAACGAAAACGCAACCGGCAGGTACCTGATAACGTAAAAAACCGTAAGCCAACTTACAATGCCTGTTATAAAACGAGCCAATGCATTCAAACGATAAACCGGGTACCAAAAAGTAACTGCATCTAATAAATGAGTAGCGCCGCAGGCAAGTATAAATGCAGCAAATAAAAAATATAGCTTTACAAATTTTGCATCGCTTCGCCGGGTGATGTATTTAATAATTACCAGCGGTAATGTAAAGTAGGCAGACCATATTAACAGATCGCTCAAAATATAAAGCCATCCATGAAATTCACTCCACTTTCCACAATGCCAGCGTGGTGGCCAGTCGGAATAATCGAATAGTTTAGAAAAAAATTCTACTACCTGGTTCATAGTTAATTTTAAAAAATGGATATAATATTTTAAGTTCTTAAGCTCTACAGGGTAATCTGCTGATATGTGTTTGAATTAAACAAATTCTATCGAGAAAATACCATTACTAGAGTTCTTAAAACACAATTGAAAGTTTACCAGCATTTATAATGCTATGCAATTTAATACCA
>JBGSMI010000398.1:0-13439 GCA_041740215.1 Ferruginibacter sp. | reverse complement strand
ACTTTCACAATATTCAGAACAGGAATTACTACAAATGTCGATTTACGACTTTTTAACGCCTGATGACGTTAAGGAAAGACCACTGCAATTTGATGCGGTTAAAGAAGGCAAAACAGTTGTTGTGGAAAGAATAATGAAACTAAAGGATGGAACGTTGAATCATCTTGAAATTACCTCAAAGTTGTTAACAGATGGCAGGTTACTTTCTTTAGTGAGGGATGTTGCAGAACGTAAAAAGGCCGAGGCAGCTATCCTGCTGAGCAATGAACGGTATAACCTGGTAAGCAAGGCAACCAACGACGCTATTTGGGATTTCGACATCTTAACAAATACAACTATCCGAACCGGAGATGGGTTTAAAACCCTTTTTGGTTATGAAAATGAATCAACCAATAACCCTGCAAACGATCGGATACAATTGATTCATCCCGATGATATTGAAAAAGTGAAGGAGTCCCAAAGGCAGATATTTACTAATGCTAATGAATACTATTGGGAGCAGGAGTATCGATTTCTGAAAAGGGATGGCAATTATGCAGTTGTGTATGATAAAGGATATATCATTCGTGATGATAAAGGCAATGCCATTCGAATGATTGGCGCCATGCAGGATGTAACCCGCCAAAAAGAGAATGAAACCCATTTAATAAAATTAAATGAGAGCCTGCTTGCCAAATCAGTTGAGTTGGCCGATTCTAACGCAGAGCTTGAGCAGTTTGCCTATGTGGCCTCACACGATATGCAGGAACCCTTGAGGATGGTGACCAGTTTTCTACTATTGTTGGAGAAAAAGTACACGAATACAATTGATGATACCGGAAAGAAATACATTCACTTTGCTGTGGATGGTGCTAAACGAATGCGACAGATTATTTTAGATTTACTTGACTATTCAAGGGTTGGGCAAAATTATATTGAACCAAAAGAGCTTGACTTATCCGAACTGCTTCAAGAGATCGAATCGCTTTACAGAAGACAAATTGAAGAGAAACAGGCGGTCATTGTTTTTGATTCATTGCCGGTTATCATAGCATCGGAATCGCCGATCCGTCAGGTTTTTCAAAACCTTATTAGCAATGCGCTTAAATACAGCAGGCCGGAAACTCCGGTTAGGATAAGCATTGAAGCCATTGACTTAAATGAATACTGGCAATTTTCTGTAACAGATAATGGTATCGGAATTAGTAAAGAATATCACGAAAAAATATTCGTTATTTTTCAGCGGCTGCATAATCTGGAGAAATTTTCAGGAACCGGAATTGGACTGGCGGTTACTAAAAAAATAATTGAAAAACTAGGCGGAAAAATTTGGGTACAATCAGAAGAAGGCGGGGGAAGTACATTTTACTTTACTTTAAAAAAATAATTCCGGCAGCTTTAAGTAGTATGCGGCTCCTTTTAAAATGTTTTGTTATGGCACTCCAAAAACATGAAGTTTGGCAAAGAGGTTCATTACCGCTGGTGCCGCTACTTTTACAACCTGTAGCACATGCGTTATTGCAGGCAAGGGAAGAGGTAGCTGAACTGATGCAACATTTTCCTTCCATATTATTATGGGTTTGCCCTGCCGGGAAAGCTTCGACCGGTTTTCATCTGCAGCATTTAAGCGGTGTAATTGACAGGGTGTTTACCTATGCCCGCAATGAACCGCTCAACTGCTACCAATTTGAAGAGCTCGCAGCGGAAGGAAAAAATTTGAAACCAACTACAACTGCTGAGTTGATCAATCGTTTTAACCGACAGATTGATCAGGCGCTTGAACAAATAAAAAATACAGATGAAAAAACGCTTACTGAATATCGACCAATTGGCAGGGCAGGATTGCCGTCTACTGTAATTGGATTGTTATTTCATGCTGCTGAACATACCATGCGCCATGTTGGGCAACTGATGGTAACTGTAGCGGTAGTAAAAAAGTATCCCCTGTTGTTTGAGGGTGACAAGTAGCTCATTATTAAAACAATAAGCGATTTAAGCGATAACTAAGAGACTAGAATAAAAAGGAGCTATAACTTTAGCGCTTAGCGAATGATCAATTCCGGGTTACTCTTCAAAATCTATTTGCCCAAATAACTTTTAAATGTAACCGGCAGTTTTTATATACTATTAATCCTTGTTGCGCTTTAAAAATGGCAGCATGCCGTATCGCTCACTTAACCGATATGCCCATCAATGATCGATTGGTCAACCGCTTCTTCCTTATGTTTTTCATCCTGCAGGCGCTTTAGCTTTTTACCATAAGATATTTTAGTGATCAATACAAATAACACCGGTACTACAAATATCGCCAGTGTAGTTGCAGACAACATACCTCCAAATACAGTCCAGCCAATTGTTTTACGGGATTCTGCAGCAGCGCCGCTTGCAAAAGCCAAGGGAAGCACACCGAGGATAAACGCAAAGGAGGTCATAATAATGGGTCGCAAACGAAGTTGTACGGCTTCAAGCGTAGCTGGTATAATTTCTATCCCACGATCTACTCTTTCCTTTGCAAACTCTACGATCAGGATTGCATTTTTTGCTGCTAGTCCTATCAATGTGATTAAACCTATTTGTGCATAAATATTATTGGTAAGATTGGGCAACAACGTCAATGTAATGATGGAACCAAATGCCCCAATGGGTACTGCAAACAATACAGAAAATGGTATTGACCAGCTTTCGTACAATGCTGCAAGAAAAAGAAATACAAATAACATGGATATGGCAAAAATGATAACAGTGCTGTCACCGGCCTTTATCTCTTCGCGGCTTAACCCTGAAAATTCATATCCATATCCTGCGGGCAATGTATTTTCAGCCACCTCTTTAAGTGCCTGTATCGCCTGCCCACTACTTACACCTGCTTTGGGAGAACCATTGATTTCTATAGCCCTGTAAATGTTATAATGAGAAATCAATGAAGGGCTTTCTATTACCCTCGTAGTAAGCAAGGATCCCAGCGGTATCATTGAACCCTGGCTGTTGCGCACATAGTATTTACTCAGTTCATCAATGGAAGAACGAAAGCTGCTATCACCCTGAGCAACCACCCTGAAGTTTCTACCATATAAATTAAAGTCGTTGATATAACTACTGCCCAGTAAGGTAGAAAGGGTACTGTAAACATCGGTTACCGATACCCCCAGTTTTTTGGCCTTCTCTTTATCAACATCAGCCTGATATCCCGGCGTGTGCGTGGTAAAAAATGTAAAGGCAGAACCTATTTCAGGACGCTTGTTTACTGCCGCTAAAAAATCATTTGCAACGATTTCAAATTGCTGTATATCATCTGTACTGGTAGTTTGCTGCAATTCAAATGTAAAGCCGGCCGTAGCTCCCAACCCGGGAATGGCAGGCGGCGATATGGCCCTAATCCTGGCTTCTTTTATATCCGCAGTTCTCTTCTGAATTTCTTTTATTATGTTACTCACCTGCAACTCAGCCGTGGTGCGATCTTCCCACGGCTGCAGGTTTACAAACATCGTTCCCACATTAGCTTTATTTGAGAAACTTATAATATTCAGTCCGGCCAGACCTCCCACAATTTTCACACCCGGTATTGCCTGTACCCTGCTCATGATTTCCTTTAGCATTACTATGCTTCGGGTAGTTGAGGAAGCTTCCGCCATTTCGTAGGTAACAAACAATCGTCCTTCATCTTCCGCCGGTATAAAACCAGTTGGTTTATTTTTAAACAAAAAGAACAATCCAACAAACAAACAAATCATCATGATTAAAACCATGGGCGTTGCTTTGATCCATTTGCCAACACCACTCCTATAAGAACCCGACAGCCGGTTGAATCCGTTGTTAAACCAGCGAAAGAATTTTTCCATCCAATTCAGTTTTGCTGCGGAATCTTTAGACGGCTTTAACATGATGGAACACAATGCCGGTGTAAGCGATAAGGCAACAAATGCGGAAATGATTACTGATACAGCAATGGTAATCGCAAACTGTTGATACAATCTTCCCACAATACCGGGGATAAATCCAACGGGTACAAATACGGCAGCCAAAATCAATGCAATGGCTACTACCGGACCAGAGATATCTTTCATTGCTGCCTTCGTTGCGTCTTTAGGGGATAGTTTACCGTGGTCGATATTATGTTGCACGGCCTCTACCACTACTATTGCATCATCCACCACAATACCAATGGCCAACACGAAGGCAAATAAAGTAAGTGTATTGATGGTAAAACCAAAAGGTATAAAAAATATGAAAGTTCCAATTAATGAAACGGGAATCGCCAGCACAGGAATTAATGTAGCCCGCCAATTTTGAAGAAAAAGATAAACCACTAAAATAACCAGCAGTAAAGCTTCCGCAAGTGTGATCAGCACTTCCTTAATGGATATTTTCACCACAGAAACAGTTTCCAGCGGCATAGAAAAGTCCATATCTTTTGGAAATGTTTTACGCAATTCTTCCAATGCCTTGTTAATGCCTGCAAAGGTTTCCAGCGCATTGGCACCTGGGGCAGGATAAATCAATACAAATGCTGCGGGTTTTCCATTCACATAGGCATTACTCCCATAATCAAACTTTCCCAGCTCAACCCTGGCCACATCTTTCAGGTAAACAATACTACCGGTTGCGGGCTGGGTTCTTACAATTACATTTTCAAATTGTTCCTTTGTATTAATACGACTGTTGGTGAGTACGCTGTACTCAAAAGTTTGCACTGCAGGTTGAGGGTTAGCGCCTACTGTTCCTGCTGCAACCTGTAGATTTTGTTCGGTTAACGCAGCAGTAATGTCGGTCGTGGTCATTCCAAGATTTGCCAGCTTCTCAGGATTAAGCCAGATGCGCATACTAAACTCATCGGCTCTTGAAACAATGTCCCCTACCCCTTTTACCCGTTGAAGCGCATCCTTAAGATATATATTGGCATAGTTTCCTAAAAAATTTGCATCGTGTGTGCCGTTGGGTGAGTATAGTGCCAGCACCACCATAATACTTGGATTACGTTTACGAACCGTAACGCCCAAACGCCTGACTGCATCCGGAAGTGAGGGTAGCGCAACACTCACCCTGTTTTGTACATCAAGCGCTGCAATATTTACATCAGTACCAATTTCAAAATTTACATTAATACTACTTTGACCGCTTCCACTGCTATTGCTGGATAAATAAGTCATCCCGGGTGTACCGTTCACCTGTGTTTCAATGGCTGTGGTAGTAGTTTGTTCCACCGTTTGTGCATCTGCCCCAATAAAGTTACCACTGATTGAAACTGTTGGTGGTGTAATATCCGGGTATTGTGCAATGGGCAATACTGTTAAGGCTATTAACCCAACCAATACAATCACAACCGAGATTACAATTGCGGTAACGGGTCTTTTTATAAAAGTATCTGCTATCATTATCTTATTACTTTATTGTTGTTGCAGCACTGTAAAAAACAGTATGAAAATATTGATTGATGGTGCATCCTAAATAAATACTATAGCCGTTTTTTTTATGACCAGGCTCATCTTCTACGGCTTCAAAAAATACTTGTAGCATCAAAGACTGATCTGCTATTCAAATTTGTAAACCTTATTCTTTTTTCAATAAAAAAAAGCTACTCAAAACAAGCGGATCAGGTAAGATATTATTGCTTCACCTCCCCTTTCGCTTCGGATGTGTTAACCATCGCACCTTCCCTTAAATTCTGAACGCCTTCTACCACTACTTTTTCTCCGCTTTTCAATCCCTGTTTAACAATTATATTCGTTCCAATTTGTTTACCTAATGTCAATTTTCTTTGCGATACCTGATTGCTATCATTTGGCACATACACAAAAAATTCACCGAGCTGTTCTGTAATCGCTTTATAGGGAATAGTAATTACTCCGCCAGCGCCATTATTTTTTATGCGTACCGTTCCATTCATTCCTGCAATTAGTAAGTTTTTATTGTTGGGAAAAATAAGTCGTGCTTTAATACTTCCGGTCTGTGGATTTACGGCCCTGTCAAGCAAAGCAAGTTTGCCAGGTTCAGGATACACATCTTCACCAAATGCCAAACGAAAAGTAGAATCACCAGACTTTTGCTTTTCATTCAACATGGTTGTAAAACGGTATATCTCACTTTGATCTACATTAAAATCAACGCCCAGTTCCTTATCCGATGAAACTGTATTAAGTATCGTTTGACCGGCGGTGATAGCAGTACCAGGCTTAACCGAAGAGATACCAATTACTCCATCAAAAGGAGCATATACTTTGGTATATTTCACACTGGTTTGTACCGCTTTCATATTAGCCCTTGATGCCTCTGCCTGCCTTTTTGCTACTTCCAGCGCAGCATCCGCATTGTCTACCAACTGCCTGGCAACCGCATCATTTTTATCCAGCTCATGAAAGCGGTTGGCATCTTTTTGCGCTTTGTTTACATTCGCATTTTGCACGTTCAGGTTGGAAATTGCTTGCTGGTAATTGGCGGCGTACAATTGTTCATCAATAGAATACAGCAACTGCCCTTTCCGCACCCGATCACCATCTTTAAAATATACACCGGTGATAAATCCGCTAACCTGTGGCCTAAGTTCAATTTGATTCAGAGGGGTAACAGTAGCTGGATAGTCATCATAATAAACAGCATTTGAAACCGTCACATCGTATAGCGAAACCCTTACCGGTGGAGCCGATGGCTGCACAGGGGCCTTAGTGTTACAGGCTGCAAAAAATAAAAGAGCGGCAAACCTCATATATTTTCTAAAAAAATAAAATGTCATATCAGGAGTTATTAAATGTTGATTGATTCGCTTTGATAATGGTCTTTAATAATTGATTTGTCCAAGCGCCTTTTGCACATCAATTTTACTTGAGAGCAACTGGTAAATAGCCGTGTAATAATTTATCTGGGCGGTACGTAAATCTGTTTCCGAAGTAATTACTTCCAGGTAGGTTTTTATGCCAGAACGGTACTGTAGTTGAATTACATCATACACCTCCTGCGCCAAAGCAATATTTTCTTTTAACGCAAGGTAGTTTTGAAAATTGCTTTTATAATTTGCCAGTGCCTGCGAATAGCCTGCATTGACCTCGTTTTTGAGGTTAATCATCTCCAATTCATTCCGTTGCAGGTTGAGCGTAGCGATGTGTATATTTTCTTTTCGCTTTCCACCCTGAAAAAGAGGTACTTCCATGGCGATGCCTGCAAATGAATTGGGAAAATTATTGGTATATAGTTTACTAAACCGGTTATCCTGATAATTTAAATTGTACGCACCATTGGCACTAACCGTTGGCAGATAATCCCATTTATAGTATTTCACATTGTATTGTAATAGCCTCTTTTGTGTTTCTAACTGGCGGTATTCAATTCTCGACCTGTAATCCGGAGCCTGTAAGGTATCCAGCATTGATTCCTTTTCCAATTTGGTGCTGTCATACAATATATTGAGTGCGCCGTTTTCAGGATATCCCATTAAAGATTTAAGATACGCCAGCTTTGCCTGTAAAATTGCAGCGTTGCTGCTTTGGTTAGCCCTTGTATTATTCAGCGCAATCGTTGCACGTTTGTAATCAATCTTATCTGCCACACCCGACTGGTATTGACTAAAGGCATCTTTTAAACTACGCTCAATTCGTACAATATTCTCACCCGAAATATTTATTTGCTGCATGGTAGACAGTACATCATAAAAAGCTTTCGATACCGCTACAGCAATCTCAATTTTGTTACTACTGGTTACCTGGCTTGATTGCAGGCGAACATCCATTTTTGTTTTGTTAGCAAGCAACACATCTTTGTTAAACAAGGCTTGTGAAAATGTAAATTGTGCGGTAGAGGTATTGTTAACACCAAGTCTAACATTGTTACCGCCGATTACTGCCGTTTGTATGATAAAATTGTGCTGAAAGCCATAATTAAAATTTAGCTGCGGATACATATCAGCAAGTTTTGTTTTGATGGTATGTTCCACTATTTCCTGGTCTAAGAGTGATTGCTGAATCAATGGCTGGTGCAAGATCGCATAATCGACCGCATTCTTTAAAGTTACTTCAGTTAATAAACTATCCTTTTTGTCTGACTGAGTGTAAGACACCAGCGGGTATAAAGCAAATACTGCGATGAACAAAAATAAAAACGGGTACTTTTTTCTAATGCTATAATGCGTCATAATTCAAAACGGAAGTTGATGTTATCTTTTAAATGAATTACTTTAAAAGTTGATTACAGGAATTTTTTTACCAGGATTCCAGTAGCAAAACTAGAGTTTATTTTTTAAAAATCGTTTTTGAGATATGGTATTCCAATTCATTTCAAAGTTTAGCCATCAAAATCTAGCACATTTTTATTGTTGGCACTTAAAGAGCCTTATTGAAGAACGTCCGTTATTAAATAAGCACGTCTTTTTAGCCATGTGGCACAAGATCTTTATCTATTTATTACCAATTGGTTAATGTAGTTTGATAAACTGATTCAGTGTCCCTATTCTATTAATTTTGTTTTGCGAGAATACTGTTTTAGTTTTAAAAAATCTAAATGTGCTACTTTCGTCTTTAAAAATCAATTCAAAAACAAAACCATTTACACTTGAATAAAAGAGCACACTATATTTCGTGGGATGAATATTTTATGGGAGTTGCCTTGTTAAGTGCCCGAAGAAGCAAAGATCCAAACACGCAGGTTGGCGCCTGTATTGTAAACCAAAGGAATAAAATAGTTGGAGCAGGTTACAATGGTCTGCCAATCGGCTGCAATGATGATGATTTCCCCTGGGATAAACAAGGCAATTTTCTTGATACCAAATATCCTTATATCTGCCATGCAGAACTCAATGCCATCTTAAATAACATAGGGATGGATTTGCAGGGATGTAAAATATATACCGCCCTTTTTCCCTGTAATGAATGTACAAAAGCCATCATACAGTCGGGCATTAAAGAGGTGATATTTTTATCCGATAAATACGAAGGTACCGATGTTTTCAAAGCATCTAAAATTATGCTGGACAAGGCTGGCGTGAAGCATCGGAAAGTACATGCAATTATTGAAAGCCTGACATTATCTTATAAAGAGGAAGATGTTTAATGCACAACTTCCCGGATTAATTGAGGGTTGATTTCGCAATTCAACAACAATTTTTATTTTGAAAACAGTGCATCAAGCAGCACTAAAATTCAAAATTAAATTTGAATGTATAGACCATACAGTCTTTGCTTTCATATAAAAATAAACGACCGGGAGTAAAATAATTGTACATTTTCCGGCACGATGATTCTGGCGCAATGCGCATCACCATCCAGTAAGTCTGGTCATTTTGGAAGATCAAATTTGCTCAACATTATTTTGTACCATTTATACCAGTTACCTGAATATATTTAAAGACATACCATCAATATTTTTGCAATTAAAGGCTGCATTTCAATTGCTAATACGAAATGACCCGATGCGGCTGGCGGGCGCTACTGCCTTTTTCACCACATTTGCCCTGCCTCCCATACTGCTTATAATGATTCAAATACTCAGTTTATTATTTAACCAACGTGCCGTAAGTAGGGAATTATTTATGCAATTGGGTGGAATTATCGGGAAGGATAGTGTGATGCAGTTGATAGACACATTGAGAGCATTTAGAGGTATTGCAAGCAACCTCCCGATAGCGATCGGCGGATTTATATTTTTACTTTTTGTGGCCACTACCCTTTTCAAAGTAATCCAGAGTTCATTAAACCAATTGTGGATGATCAGAATTACAGGGATTAGGAAAATAAAGATCGCCCTGGTTAGCCGGATCAAATCGATATTGGTGATTTTCTTTACCGGACTGCTGTTTATGGCATCGGTAATTGCGGAAAGCTTTACAACGTTTTTTGGTAACCAGCTAAAAGAGTTATTGCCGGTAATGAGCTTTTACTTAAACAGCACCATCGCTACCTTGCTTTCTATCACCATTGTTTGGGTGTGGTTTTCATTATTGTTCCGCTACCTGCCAGATGGTAAACCAACATGGAAAATTGCATTTACCGGCGGATTACTCACCAGCATTTTATTCACTATCGGCAAAGTGATTTTGAAATGGCTATTACCCAATAGCAATATCGGCGTAGTCTACGGCGCCTCTGCCTCCATCGTTTTGTTGCTGCTTTTTGTTTTTTATGCCTCGCTGATTTTTTATTTCGGTGCCGCTTTTACCAAAGTATGGAGCGAATACAAAAAGCAACCCATTCAACCGGGAATCAACGCAGGCTTGTATGATTATACCTCGATTGAGCAATTGTGAATGAGGCTTGTAATTTTACAATTGAAGTTGTTTTACTCGTGTAATCATGATCGCATAAAAAAAGATTTAGCTGGAAATAACAAAAATAAACGTCTTAAATTTTTCACCTTTTTCTTTTAAAGGGTATTGTTTGTAAATATTATGGATACAACAAATACTTATTTCGCATCACTTTCTATTTACCAGGGCCAGGTTATTGCGATAAAAGGATATACACCGTTGGAAACCGTGTATAAATATGATCCGCTGCCAGCAGCCATCAAAAATAAAAATATACCCACATTTTCGACATAAAAAGAAGAAAAAACACTTGCTAAAAACCTGATAAAATAGATTGTAAACAGATAATTTTTACCGTTTTAAACTAAAGTAAGATAAGGTAGATAACACCGATTAATAAAAAGAGGAGTGAATATCTCGGCTATATAAGACCAGGTAAAAACAGATTGGTTTGAAAATTAACGAATGGCAGCAGCGTTTTGCTTTAACATAAACTTACCTAGCAGCGATTAATCTTTTAATTACTGTTTCTCTCTTACAGCGGCAGGCGGCTGTAAAACCCGGATGCAGATGATTATGAAAAATAAAATTTTACTTTCAGTTTGTTCCCTGTTTTCCGTTGCTTCTTTTGCGCAGCAAGTTACTTTCGGTGCCGGGGCTGGTATTACCAATACAGGAATGAGAGGTGATGCTGTGCAGAGTATGCAGCAGTTACTGGATGTTACTGACGGTATCCTGACCACGAAATCGGTTACCGGTTTTTATGCAGGTGGATTTGCCAATATTCCGGTTAGTGAAAATCTTTCGATTGAACCCGGCTTATATTATTCTGCAAAAGGCTATGAGTTGGGCGGCAATTATTCAATAAAAGGTATAGGCTTATTGAGTGCGCATGCTTCCACCAGGCTTCGATCGTCTTATATTGACATGCCGGTTTTGTTGAAGGTTAATCTGAATGGGTTCCAGGTTTTTGCAGGCCCGCAACTGTCCTATTTAACCAGTGCAAAAAATTACTACAAGTGCAGGCATTTCTATCATCAATTTAATTACAAGCAAAACAGATATTACCAACCAGTTAAATCGTTGGGATGCCGGACTTACTGCCGGTGCTGGTTACCAGTTTTCAAACGGAATTCGTATCACAGGTTCCTATGAACACGGACTTTCAAAAGTGGATGCGGGGCAAAACACAAACACATATAACAAGGGATTTAAATTAGGTGTTGGTTTCAACTTTTAACGGGCGTATTTAAAATTGTCGCAGCTCGGTACAGGGTTGCCAACCTTTTTTAAGTAGTTTTTAGTAGAAAAGAAACTGAACAAGGTTGGCAACCCTTCCGACAATTTTAAATGCAACCCTTTTAATTACATGCACTAGGGTGATAAAGGCTAAGGAGTAATAAAATGCGAATGGCTTACCACAAAATAAGCCATTCGCATTTTTCAACTAAACAACATCAAAAAATGGACGTATCTAAAATTGTCGCAGTTCAAAAGAGGGTTGCCAACCTTTTTTAAGTGGTTTTTAGTAGAAAAGAACCTGCACAAGGTTGGCAACCCTTCAGACAATTTTAAATGCACATCAAAAAGTTCTCATTCCATTCCATTTCTCACCTGCTTCGTTAAGCGTTCTGATTAAAACTGCAAGTTAAATCTCCCTAAGCACGGGCGATTTTAAATGTAAGATTTAACCGCCAATTCACTACATACCGAATTTTACTGCTTGATGTGTAACCGCATAAAATAAGCAAATCATGAAGATGAAAAAAAGTATTAAACGGTCTTAACTTTCTACTGGATTAAAGAACGATACACCGGAAATTAAATATTATCAAGAGCTAAAAGATGAGCGCCAACAAGATGTAAATGGTTATGCTGAAACGCATTTTAGAAAGTGAACAAGCAGGTGAAAAAGTATATTCCGTTGGAAATAATGATACGGATCATGGCCACTGCTTTTTCAAAATGAAAAACATTGAGCGATAAATTTTAAAATTTTACAAATTTCCTGAACCCAAACTTGTGAAAAGCTCCATTTGTTTGTTGTGCATAACACAAGTTAACAATAGTGTTAGCCTTGTTAAATAATGCAGTTTTAAAAAGATGTAAGAAGCATTGATTCAAATGATGTTTACTAAATAATGAAGATTGTGGATACCAATTCATTTAATTTTTTCAATTGCAAACGATTGCAGGAATAAATTTTTGCAGCCAGAATTACAATGGCCATCATAAAGATATTATGATACAATGCAGATGTAATGGGCTATTAAAATGGTAACCGGGCTTTAAACATCATGAAAGCAGAATTAAATTGATGCCGAAAATATAAACGCCCATTATACTTTTGTGTAAGCAAAATGGGCGTTGTTAGTAGATAGGTAATAGAGAAACAATCAATCGTTAGTACCCCACAAATATAAAGGGAAGTTTGGGAAAACAACAAACAGTTATTAATAAATTATTAAGATTTTCATATAGCAAGCAATCGTTAATGTCCTTCCGTTTCTACGGAAGGGCTTTTTTTTTACTTAGCCTATCAAAGAATATCGTTTTATCAAAGAATTATACATTCTTTATTAAGTACACCGATTTAAATTCGATCAATTTGCCTCAATATCTGCCAAATTTATTACATGTGCTTTTATTTAATGTATATCAGAGGAGAGAGAAATTTTTTAATTTATTTTTTAAAAATGGCAACTTTCGTCAAAATTGACCGAAGTTTTTCAACTTTAGGGTCTTTAAACTTTCCCGTAACCCTGTTTAAGATCGATTTAAATGACAATAAACGCAAAAAATGAGCACCCGATGTACATATCGTATCAATAGTTATTCAATCTGTTTCATACGCACACGTTTGCGTAGATTTAATTGTGTTCAATTTATAGCATGAGCATCATAAACAATATACCTTGTAACATAGACACAATAAGGGTTTCAAAAAATAACAACCCGTTAAGCATAATAAAAGATGAATTTTGTTGTTCGAAAAACAACAAGCGCCCATCTTACTTTTGTAAAAACAATGATAGATTAGCCAAAGATCAAAAACAGAGCATCAATTGTTAGCAAGCGAAAACATGATTAGCAGTTTGAGAATAGTGACCGGAAAATTAGATTTTTATTAAGATTTTCATATAGCAAGCAATCGTTAAAGTCCTTCCGTTTCTACGGAAGGGCTATTTTTTTGTAGCTACCCCCAACTGAAGACAACCGCCAATTTCATCCATAT
>JBGSMI010000180.1:0-18227 GCA_041740215.1 Ferruginibacter sp. | reverse complement strand
TCAACTATTGATGCTAATAAAGTCACGTAGTATGCGGGATAGACGCAACGTCCTCGGCACACGCACAATGCTGATTGAGAGACGTTGCTTGGAATAAGATGGTTAAATATTGGCAGTAATTGAGGCAGGCCGAAAGCAGGATCATACAGCCGCAGGACTGATAAACAAACAAAAACCTGTTAGGCGCTGGATCCGATAGCTATCGGATGAGGCCTGGGTTGGTGTGTTGGCTTCCAGTGTCGGCCCGTTACTACTGCCAGAACAATCTTGCTGCATTCAAATTTAGGCGGCTTTTAATATGGCGGCATTAGTAACAAGGGGGCACCGGACGGGAGTTCGGCGCCTGATAGTAATAACACCCAAAATGATATTCTGCTGCCCGTGGATCAAATTTTTTGCCGCATTTATTGCGGTGGTTCGTTTCCTTTACGAACCGCTGCCACTGTTTATAAATAATGCCCAATGTTGACAGTAGCAGGCTGAAAACACCTCTCCCCTACCACCATATAAAACATACGTTGAGAAACATACATGATCTTATCCATGGGCTAAGTTTGGTTTGAATTTTTTTAAATAAACAGGTGTCAGTATTTCTTGCAAAGAGTGGTTCGTGTCTTTGCAATAGTCGTTAACATAAGGGCCTTATGTTTATATTAAGCGGCTAGTAATGCGGCTGTTTATTTTTAGGTGCCTCAACTATCAAAAAAACCATTTACATTTTTATCATTTTGTTACGCTTGTTATCTGTATCCTTAAATGATTAGATCGAAGGTTTTCTTACGTAGATAAAAATATTAGATCAAAGAAATTTTTGCACAAAAAACGCAGCGCATTAATTAAAGCAGTCTATTTGCTTGCCGCTGTTTGTAAAGTCTTAAATAGCTGCTTTCATTTCCATACCTGTCCAAACAGGTAATATTAGAATGGCGATAGCTCCTATTCCATGCGCCTTATTTTCTATTTGAAAAGAAGCCTGGGGACTATCGTAATTTTGGTTTAGCATTTTTATTCTGTCATCAATAAATTGCAAGCCGAGTGATTTTTCTTTCAAACCAGGAAATAATTTTAACTTTTTTGTTTCGGAAATCCCCGGGCCATTGTCTTCAATTGTAATTTTTATTTGATCAAAATGTTTTTCCATAGAAACTTTTAAAAAGGGATTTTGATTACCCGATTGTAAAACGCCATGCAAAATAGCATTTTCTATAAGGGGCTGAATTAGCATGGGCGGTATAAAAAGCGAGTTAAGATCGATGAGAGGGCTGGTAGTAAATTGATAGGTAAAATTATTGATGTACCTAAGCGCCTGCAATTCGGTGTACAGAATTAAAGCTTTCCACTCCTTTGAAGCTTGTACCAGACTATGTGTAGAATTCTCTAAAATAAGTCGACTTAACCCGGCAAACTTTTGGACAAGTTTACAAGCACTTTTTTTATCGTTATCCATTATGTAAGACTCCAGGCTATTGAGCACATTAAAAATAAAATGAGGGTTCATTTGTGAGCGAATGGCTTTCAATTCGGATTCTGAAATATTATTTTGATGCAACAATTCTTTTGTCTTCTCTTCAGCTTCTTTCTGCAGAAGACGATGATCTGATTTGATTTTTTGAAAGCGAAAATAGATGATGAACAAGACAGCAGCAATAGTCAGTAAAGCAAAGGCAATAGCACCAATCAGCCAGAATTTTTGAAGTTCCAGCTTATGCACTTTATTTTTTTTCTGCATTAATTGCTCAAGATATTCAGCTTCTTTATTTGCGAGTAAATTTTTATTTTCCTGAGAATATAAGGAATCATCTATTTGGTTTGATAGCTTAAAATTTATTAAAGCATTCCTATAATCGCCCATTCCTTCCTGCACCTGGGCCAGATTATCTGAAAAATAACTAACGTTTTGCAGTTGTTTCATTTCTTTTGCATAGGCAACCGCCTTTTGCAAATAGCTGTTAGCCAATTTTAAAAAACTATTTTTTTCAGTGCTGGAATATTTACCTAAAGAGTCATGCAAACCCATGCTGGCATAAGTTCCACCAATATTACCTATATTATTAATCGAATTAGTATATTTCATAAATCCCCTATCAAAAATTTTCTGTGCCGCTAACATGAATTCCATTTTTTTCGGATGATTATCATCATAACAGACTGCAATCGTGGATAGAAATTTTGCTACCTGCAAATCATCTTCTCTTTCTCTGGAAATTTTCAAGCCTTTTTCAAGATAGATTATTGAAGAATCGATTTGATTTGTTTCCAGGTGATTTTGTCCCATTCTTAAATAAGCCAAGGATAACATTTCAAAATTATCTGTTCGTAAGGCCAAACTAATTTGTTCTTTAATGTAATGTTTGCTTTTACTAAAGTCATGTTGTCCTTCAAATAAATCAGACAGATTTCCAAGTATAATTCCTTTTAAATAATCATCCTTTAATGCATCTGCCAGGGGTAGCGCTTTGTATAAATAACCTAAGGCTTTAGAGTAATTATCCAATTGTTGATAGGCAGCGGCTAAATTAATATAATTTGAGGCCAGATTGCGTTCGTTACCCGGTTTAAGGTTAAATTTTAATGATTTTTCAATGTAAGCAATAGACTTTTCCTGATCACCAAGCAGAGTATAAATTGTGGAATAGTCGGAATTAACAACTGCTATGCCCTTTTCCCATTTCAAGTCATTAACCATCCTCCAGGTTTTATCTGCCCAGTATAAAGCGGAGTCGGTATTGTCATCAAAAAAATGCTCGGTAAGTAAATGCGCAATCCGGCAGCGGTTAGTATCATTTGTTTCCACAAGCAAACGATCCTGAAGACTATCCCGGTACCTGCTGCGATTTTGAGCTTGTACATCAATGGCCAAAAATAAAACTAAAGATAAAAAAAGCACTGCGGAAAAAGCATTACGCATATAAAATAAATTAGGAATTTTATTAAATGTAAAGTTAGAAAACAAAAAATCCTTATGGCTAAATAAACAACCTTATTCACGCACTATACCTACCATCAGGCTCATTAACCAATGAGAATTAAGGAAAGTAACTGTAATTTACCTTAAAATTATTTCACTAAATTTAGTTTTGGAATTTTAAAAAAATCAACTCATTCTAAAATAAAAAAAATGCTTAAAGCTATACTACTGGACGATGAGAAACCGGGTACTGATTTGTTGCAAAAAAAGTTAGCGCTGCAACCCAAAATCAATGTAGTAAGAGTTTTTAACAACCCGCTGGATGCCTTAAAAGAAATTGATGATATAAGTTTCGATGTATTGTTTTTGGATGTAGAAATGCCCCACCTAAATGGATTTCAATTTCTGGAAACACTCGGTAGCTTTAGTTTTGAAGTGATTTTTGTAACTGCCTTTAGCACCTACACTCTGGATGCCTTAAGAATGCAGGCGATAGACTATCTTGTAAAACCGGTGGATGAAGAAGAACTTACCTTAGCCATTTTACGCTTGTATCAAAAGATGGAAGAGAAAAAGAAAACATTAAATATAAAACCCGCAGGAAAAAACCGCATCGCCCTTCATACAGCAGAAGGCATTCACTTTGTTGAAAAATCTCAAATTATAAAAGTGGAAGCCATGAGCAATTACAGCATTTTTATGCTGGAACAAAACAAAAAAATTGTAGTATCTAAAACATTAAAAGAATTTGAAACGGTTTTAAATGACAAAAATTTTATGCGGATAAACCGCTCGGTTATTTTAAATTTAGATTATGTAGTAAAGTATAAAAAGGGCGATGGCGGCACTTTAGAGTTAGCTGATGGAACAGAGGTAGAAGTATCCCCGGCTAAAAAAGAAGAACTAATGGATTTATTATTTCAAACTTAGGCAAGGTCAAACTATGCTGAATTACCAGAAATATGCTAAGTATAATCTGACGTAGTATTAATTAATTATGACACATTACAAGGATAATAAAAAATGTCTCAAATCAATTAGTGGAATTCGCTTTCAAATTGTGGAATGCAGAACACCAAATTACTTTATCATTTTAGCTATTATTTTATTTCTTGATATCAATATCCCGATTCCTGTGGTAAAATAATAAACCTACAATCATCATTTCAAAAAAAGCCAAACTCATAAAAATAAAGGACGATATATGAACTGCTAACGGAACCCATAACAAATAACGGTCGAACTTTTTTGTAAAAAGCCCTAACATCATTAAACCCTCCAGTAGAATTATAAAAGAATAGCCCGCATTTAAAATGAAAGGATGAGACAAGAAATAAGTTACCAGATAACTCAATACAGACGTGGCACCAGTTGAATTTAAACTATATCCAGCAGCAACTTCTACAACGGCTTCCGCCTGGTATTGCGATAAAAACGTACCGTTGAAAAGCTTGTAACAAAAAGCCTGAAAATAACTTAGGATAATCACGTAACGGACACCCTGCCACAATAAATTAACATTACAATTTTTTTTTGCCCAAAAAGGAAAAGACATCCATAATATTCCAATTTGGCTATGATTAATTTTAAGGGTATAACTATTATAACCCGCAATATAAAAATAATAGCCAAATGAAAAAAGTATAGCTAGTGGCCAGCTTTGGGGTTTCCAGAAAAGCAATAAAATTAATAACATTAAAGTAATATCAAAAAAGATAGCTGCGTACAAATTACCTGTTATCAAATCGGGCAATCCTGTGGCTGTTAACACATCATATCCTACATCAAGCCCTTTAAGGTAGTAAACCGGCACCACTAACTGATGTAGCAAAACATGATTATAATAGCGCCAAACCCAGGTCAGAAATACAAAACCAAAGAATAAGCGACCATAAAATATACGGTCATCTCCTAATTTAATTTGCGAAGTAATCATTGGAGCAAAATATTTTCACGGGTGTGTACATAAAATTTATTCTCCGAAGAAAAGGAATAATACAGTGCATTTATTTCCAGTTTATTAACCGGTCTTTTTAAATAATCTGCCAAATAAATTTTCAACCATTGTACATAAGTACCCTTGCTGAATTTTGTTTTATAAATACGCAGTTGCTCATTCAGGTTATTTCGCTCCTTAATAGGTAAACTTTGATAGTAAGTAAACGTTTGATCAGCTCTTAGTGACTGTGTAAGAAATCTGCGAAATGGATTGAGTAGGTTATCTGACAAATCTATCAACTCACCATCTGCCTTAAATTCCAAAAGAAGATAAGAAACATTTGTTTCTAATTTTGGTGCATACATATCCCACTTTACAAAAGGCGTAAAAGATTTTTCAGCAGCCATACTAAAAACAAACAGCAATATTACCAACAGACATAAATAAAATAAGCATTTATTTATATGGTATAACTTCCCTAAAAAAAGCTTTTTCAAAATTATGAATAGTTTTAAACACGTTATTATTCGAATTGAGCAATCAGTACGCTTCTGACTACACCATAAAAAGTACCATTGCTATTTGTAATAAAGGCTCTAACATAATAGGTTCTTGTAACCTGCCCTACAACAACGTTTGTAGAAAAATTGCCTGGTGATGCAGGTGGCACACCCATGTTAACTTTTGAATCGTTTATAGTTGGTACGGTGTTCGTTGAACTATACACAAATCCATGCTGAGTTGCTACAGGCACGCCGTTGTTAAACACTTTTCCAAATGCCTTAAAACCATTTAAAGTTGTCTGACGTACAGAATCTGTAAAAACAGCCGGATTAACTGGTGCTGCAATCGTTGTAGCATTTAAGGTTTGGCCATAAGCAGTACCGGCAGCAGATATTGCATAAGCTCGTATATAATAAGTGGTATTATAATTAAGTGGGCCAATATTGCGGTTAAAGTTTGAAGGTATAGCTCCAGGCGCTCCCAAACTAACTTTTATATTGGCGGTTGTAGGAACGGTAACTGTGCTACTATAAACAAATCCATGTTCTGTTACAGGAAAAGTACCTGAAGTAAGTATGGTGCCATTTCCCTGGATATAAATATCATTATTTAAAGATAAAGCCGTAGTGTTTACAGACGGCGGAACAGTTGTAGCAGTAGAACGGCTGAGTATTGCTCCATAAAATGTACCTGCAGTATTGGTAACGTAAGCTCTTACATAATAGGTAGTGCTATAATCTAACCCACCAAGGCTGGCCATGTAATTAAAAGGTGCAGCACCAGGCACTCCCTGGCTTGTACGTATGTCAGCAATAGTGGGTACACTGTTTGTTTTGCTATATACAAAACCATGTTGGGTAGCAGCAGGAAGTCCATTTGCAGTCACTGTTGCATTAACAGTAATGGTATTATTGCTACCTCCAATTGTGTTTGTAGCTACAGCAGGTACTGGAGCATTGGCTGTTATAAATGTTTTTATGCCACCGTAAAAAGTACCCTGCGTATTGATTGCATAAGCCCTGTAATAGTAAGTAGTTGCCGGAATTAAATTATTTAAAGTACTTAAAAAATATCTGGGTACAGTTGTTAGATTCCCTAAATTACTTTTGTTATCGGCTGTTGTGGGAATAGCAATTGAAGCACTCCAAACATGGCCATAAGCTGTAACGGCAGATTTACCCAAGTCTAAGATATAACCGGATAGTAAACTGCCATTGTAAGTTTTTAAACTGTCAACTCCCGTAACCACTTCTAAAATTTTTTCTTTTTTTGTTCTTAACGATATAATATTTCCATACCAGGTGAGCCCTTCCCTTTCCATATAGCCTCTTACAAAATAAGTGGTATTTGGGAGCAGGTTCGCTAATACGGAAGTGTAAGAATTACTATCAGAAGAAAATCCTCCCAGAACAGTTGAACCTTCATTAATGCTCAGATCCGGAACATCGTTCAGAGAACTCCAGACATGACCGCTTTTCTCAATAGCTCCACCATTAAGTTTTATAAGCCTGCCTGCTATGGTTGCTGAATTTTCTCCTATTTGCGAAGTGTCACCTGTTATAAAGTCAGGGCGAGGATCAACATACTGCTGTTTTTTGCATGAGTTCGTAAAAAGAATACAAAGTATTCCTGCTATAAAAAATAAATAATGTAATGGTTTCATGTTTTTGTTTTTAATATAATTCTTATTTAGCCCTTACGCTTTGCGTATTGCTTTTCTCACTTTCCAAATTGTTTAAAGAAACAGACAAACTATAAGCATACAGCACTTTACTTACCGTTTTTTCATCCGTAAATTCATTACCCGTTGCAGTACCCACTAATTTAAAAACTTTCTCAGCCGATGATTTACGATAGATATTTACTTTTCTATTTAGCAGCTTATTGGCTTCTACAGGCCATTTGATTTTTATTCTTCCTCCCTCAATAAAGGCTGTAAAAACAGCAGGAGCTTTTAAGTTGTTATTGCTAGAAGTATAAAAAACAGAGGGACTTAATTCACCCACACTTCCATTATAATCAATGGCGGCAACAACGTACTCATATTTAATTCCCGGTTTTATCTGTGATGAATCTGTATAGGATGCCGTTTCAATTATATTTTGAGCAACAGGAAAAAACTCGTTTTCGTCACTTGCCTTACGCAATAAAACATATCCAATTACTGACGTAAAGTTTTCGGCAATATTTTCCCACCGCAACTGATATCCTTCATCTTTTACCATACCTGTAAGTCCGCCAATCGGGGGCACTTCAGTTACCCGGACCGGTTTAATAAAAACAGCTTTACTGGCATCGCTCATCATTTGCCCCCGGTTCATCACTTTTACTGAATATGCATAAGTAGTAAGTCCGCTTAAAGTAACTGAGGTATCCAGCCAGTTATTTCCCTGAACAATTCCGGACACCTGCTCCATATTATTCTCATTGGTTCCGCGGTAAATAAAATAGGCATAAAGATCAAGCTCCGGATTGTCATCCCACCTAAGCCTTATATTTTCATCTTCATTTATGGCTGCAAAGGCTGTGGGTGGAAAAGGTTTAAGGGATTTATTTTCGATGTTAATGCGAGCTATAGCAGAAGGTAAAGACTCTATATAAACAAAGGGATAAGCCAACGCTTTTATTTTATAATAATATTGTGTACCGGGAATTATTTCTCTGTCAAAATAAATTGAATCGGTAATGGGTATCGTATCAATAGTTACATATTCTTCAAGTGCCTGTCTTGACTTCCGGATCTCAATTCCGGTAAAATACCCTTTGTTTGGTAAAGCCCCCCAGCTAAGTTGAATCTGGCCTAAAGTATCTACTAAATTGAAATTTGAAATGGCGGTCATTTGACGTGCTGAAACCACCACAACATTTGCAGTATCGGAGGCAGGACTTAAATAACTATTAACATTTTCAGTAACGATATAAAAGTGATGTAACGCATCAGGTGCAATTTTTTTTGTGAAATAAAAAGAAAGACTTGTATCGCCATTTTTTGAATTCCAAATCACATCTTCCTGCATAACAAATTTGTTTCCTTCTTGCTGAAAAATATGCGCAAATACATTTCCCTGCTGCTTTGGCATGGGCATTTCCCAGGAAATATTTACAATAGAATCAGTAATAAAAACTTCCGTAACCTTTGCTTTTGGTAAAAGGGGTGCAGGCGTACCATCATCTTTTACCAAATATATAAGCGCTGGTTTTCCTTTTTTTTGCAATCCCATTAATCTGTAGGCGGTAAATTTTTTATCGGAAAACGGAATGAAAGCGGCTAAGCCAAGGGCGGCTGCTAAAGGCTTGTCAAGCTGCAAAGCAACAGGCAAATCGGGCATCGCTAAAAGTGCGGTTAATAAGGAAGCACCGGGTTTAATATTCAGCGATTTCCTAAATACGTTTGCCTCGTTTTTCCCTATTCGTTCTTCAAACGCAGCATCATTTTCCGGCATAGTTAACGTTTTAACTGTTTGCCACTTTGAATTGCCAACCATTACCTGGGCTTCAAACTGATCATAATTTTTAAAACTTCCTGTTATTTTTTCTACCGTACTATTCAAATTGGTTACATAAAAGTAAACACCGGTTGGTGCTCGTTTAACCAGGCTTTCAGGATCATTAAGCGTTTGGGCATCTGCCTGAAAATAACAAAGCAACAAGGCAACAACACTAATTTTATAAAAAAGCATAACGATTGATTTAATTTGTTTCATTATTGATGTTTCGATTATTGAGTGCAACGCAGTTCTGGTCCACTAAGCCTGAAGGAGAAATTTAAGCCTGATGAATGAAACCCAGCATTATCTACATAGGGTAATTGTGCGAAAGAAAGTTTAATGGTTGCACCTGCGCATAATTTAATACCTGCAGGAATAACGACTTTGCATATACTATTGCATTCATCCGGTTCACAAAGGCCTCCATTCATACTTACAAAACCCTGACCGGTTCCATTAAAAAACACACCACGGGTTGGTGCATAACCGCCTTCTACACTAATACACGCCCCTACTCTACCTCCTGCAACAGTAATTCTTAAAAACTTTACTTTTAAGCCATAACTAATACTACCACTTAACCTGGCAACAACCGTCTGATTAGAAAAATTTAATAAAAAACCAGCCGCAGTTCTTGTAGCATACCAGGCCTCCACTCCTACAAAACCTAAATCCACACCAACAGCATCATCTTCATCAACACCAAGTTTTGTACTTGCTGAAGCATATACCCCGGTAAAATTATTTCCTAATAATGGGAGGTCTCTTGCATCAAAAAATTCCCTTGTCTCCTCTCTCTGTGTGGCATTTGTTACACCAATACCTACCGCAAATTTTCCATCAGCATAAATTAAACTAAGCACGTTAACTTTAATAGCCGCTCCTAAAAAAGCAAATGAATCCCCTTTTCTTCCACTGATAATTACTAAACCATCCACACGGGCTTTTGCTAAGCCTTTAATGGGTTCTACATCGGCCCAAACATTTACAGCAAAATATGCATTTGGAAAATCAATAGTTATATGAGCGCCTGCCACATCAAACAAACTAAACGCTCTTATATTTACACCACCGGTAACAACCATATTACTATTTACAGTTACCCGCATTTTATCAAGTAGCACCACTGCACCGGTACCGGTAAAACTGGTAGAACCCGTTACCGTAACCTCAAAATACCTGGTTTCTGAATTGTAGGCAAATCCACCACCTACACTATTGATCGTTACCAGCCCAATTACAATTGGAATATGTGCTTCAAAATTTGCCCCAAAATCAATACCATTGGGTAACTTATTATAATGCATTCCAAAATCTACGCCGAACAGTGCTGCAAATTTTAAATTCCCTTTTGCTTCAAAACCTTTTTCTTTCAAGGTTACATCAGCAGTGCCACTAAAGCCCGGTACTGTTATTGAAGCACCAATTTTACCTATTTCAAAATTACCACTGCTATAAAATTTAAAATCTCCGGCGGTAAGTTTTATAACAGGAATATCCAGATTAATATTTCCTGTTACGCTCACATAGGGCCGGCTGGCAACAGTATTAAAAGTTATAGCGGTAACGGCAAACTTAGCAAAGGCCAAATCCTGAGAAATATTTACAGGTACCGATAAATTAAATTTACCATCAGTTTGCACCTGAAAAATTGGAATAGAAATATCTTTTGTGAAAAATTTATTGAAATGGATATTACCACTACCGCCCAGTCGATATACAGAAGAATTCCCGACTCTTCCAAAACTGAAAGCTGTGCTTCCGGTTTTAAATTGCACCGCATTTAAAATATCTATGCCCGAAGGAAAAGTAAACGCTCCACCAAAAACAGCTTCTTTACCAACTGATAAATTGTCAAAGTCTACAATGCTTTCTTTAGAAGCGGGTAAGGTTACTTTAAGCTGGCCTGCCAATTTAAAACCATTATCGCCCAGCAAAAGATTTGACACCGTTGCCTGCCAGCTACCAATGGTGATTTTAGTGTTATCCAGTTTTATTTTATTACCGGTAATTTTAAAGTTTTTGCTCACGGAAAGTTCGTCTACTTCAAAAGAAGTTGCCTGAATGATTCCCAGGTTGGGCGTGAAAATTTTTCCCTTAAAAATTATTTTATCTGAAGCAATGGTAGTGCTGGCAAGATCTGCGTCTAATCTAAAACCATACAATGTCATTTGCAATTTGTTGCTTTGCGTTGTAACAAATGCAAAACTTTGATTTGATGCAGATGAGGCTCCTGAAGTGAAGGGGAAAATATCTGTAGCTGTTGCATTTCCAGCAATGGTTAATGAAGGGTTCAGCCCCTGATCAAAACCAAGTCCACGAACTTCTTTTAAACGGGTTAAATCCACATTTATTTTTCCTCCTATTTTGCCCATGCCGGCTGTAGCATTGTCTTTTAAAACGGTTACGCCACTGGCATCTTCAATATTGATGGGGAGCCAGTTAAATAACTTTAATGGTATGCTTGTAGCATCTGTTTTAACGCCGGCTCCATCGGGGATTGCATTTCCATTTGCATCATAGGTAATTAGCACATCAGAAAATTTTATTCGCAAATCCTGTGCTGCACTAAAAGCATTATTTTGCGGGTTTAAATTTATAAAATGGCCAGACCAGGATTCTTTGGCTCCCTGTACATTCTTGCTTTCTAATTCAATTTCGAAACCTAAAAGTGTAGAAATGTTTTTTCCATTTCCATCTTCTAAATCAAAATCAACATTCGGAATATCAGCACTTTGAATATTCACATTTTTTTGTTGGCCAATGTACCCCTTACGACCAGCTTTTATTTCGACCGCACCCGTTACCATAACCAGACTGTACACACCTGCATTATTTGTTTTTGTTTTAATAAAATCACTTCCTGTTACTGAAATATTTACCTCGGCAATCTGGCTTCCGCCGGAAGTTACTATACCACTAACCTTAACACCTTTTTGTAATTGAATTTTAATGTCCGGCTCTGTTCCATCGTCAATAATTTCTGCAGCTATTTGCGTCGCCGCAAATAAACTTCCTTCTGTAGGATAAACAGTAATAGTGACCTGTCCGCCACGACCTTTGTGCAGGGCTTCTCCATTTGTGTTGGTGATGTAAATAGTGTCAAAGAGTTTCACCTGAGCATTGGCTATCGGCTTGCCTGTATTCTTATCTGTTACCAAAATTCTTGCTCTGCCAAATTTTTCTTTTAAAAAACCAATATTACCCAGCGAAGCCTGTGCCTCAACTATTGCCATTGGGCTAACCCCTAAAGCAGCAGTTACTCCGGGGTTAACTACCGCATTTAAAACTCCTCCAACGGGTGTGCTTACACCAATAGACCCATTACCAGAAGACACATAATTAAAGGAATTTTTTAAAGATAAATTATTGGATTTATAAGCATTCTGTGTAACACTGGAACCGATAAATGTTTTATTGTTTTTTAACGACAGTGCTGTCTGGTAGGCAGCTTCCGGCGTATTATTTTTTACTACATCGTTTGCGGCATTAACTGTAACACCTAAATCTTTTAAAATTATTTGAGTCTGCCCATTTAAATAAGTACCAATATTTGATGGAGAAATTGTGGCACTACCATTGTTGTTAGCCCCTGAACTTTTACTTACAACCTCCGGTACGGTAATCGCTACTTCTCTGGTAACATAACCTTCTTTAGATATGATTAATTGTTGTTTACCCGAAATGTATTGGGTGGTAAACACGCCATTTTCATTTGCCTCAAAAGGATTTGGCGCACCTTTAAACTGTAAAAGCGCAAATGGCAGCGGCACACTGTTTTCATCAACCACCGTCGCGGTAATTAACCCAACTTTTGGAATGATAGTAAAATTTATAGAAGCCTGGTCACCTTTCCCTATGGCAGATGACGGTTGTTTTTCTGCAGGAGAAACTGGAAGATTTTTATACTCAAAGGGTAAACGCCCGATTTCTACCTGGTAAGTTTTACCCGGTAATAAAACCGGTAAATTACTGATAACATAATTACCCATGCTATCGGTTAGCGTGCTGTATTGCGGCATGACAAAATAGTTATTTGCAATAACGCCTAAAGCTGTTTGATTAACCAGCACCGCTTTTTGAATTCCTGTATTGGCGGTTTGTATAAATTTGACAGGTTTTCCACTTTCAAAATTGCTGCTTACATTGTCTGCATTTTGTGCATCGCTGGAAGCCTGAAAATTCTCAGCGTAAATAATATTTTGTGCCGGGCCTTTTCTGATAATAATTTCTGATGATTGCAGAGGTGTGTTAAAATTATAAGAAGCCGTAAACAGGCTGCCGGGCGCATTTGCTGATAAACCCCCTGCAGGTGCACTCACATCCACATCATTTTTATCAAACTTAATCCGCACTAACACATTTGCAATTCCAAAAAGTTCTTTATTGGCAATATTTACAGAAACGTTCCCATTTATAACGGGCATTTGTAAAAGTATTTTTTTACTTATGATAACATCTACAGGACGCAATTCTTCTGACTTATTATTACAAACAACCTCCATATTGCTGATGGCATATTTTGTTGTATCATTATTAATTACCCTTACCAAATAACTTCCGGTGTGAAATAATCTTCCTGCACTGCGCCTGGTACTGAAGGCAGCTATTTTAATATAATTATTTCCATTTATAACGCTTACGGCAGGCAATGTTCCATTTAAGTTTCCTTCCCAGGCCAGGTAAGGCATTCTGTCTATGTCCGATTTTTTTCTATAAATTTCATATTTGAATTTACCCTCAATAATATTATTTACGCCTGTAAGACTTCCATTATTTATCACTCTATTTAAGACGGTATTATTAGACGAATTGGCATTGGAAGTATTATTATTATTATTACCTGATGTTATAATTTTTGCTTCTTTTCCTTCTTCCGTCGCATTAATGGTAAGCCGGTGAGAAACAGCCTGTGCAACTAATTGCCCTACATTAAAATTACTATCCCCTAGTTGAGTTCTGCTAAGTTCAATTTGTACTTTTGCAAATCCATCAGATGAATTTACGCTTAAAATAAAATTGCTATATTTTGAACTGTTTAAATAATCATCAGAAATAAAATCAAGATTGAATTCTCCCGCTGCATTGCTACGGGTAGAACCAAGAACATCCATTCCTTTATGTTGATTGCTATTAAAAACAATTCCTACACCTGCCAGATTATTATTTGATTTCGGTATTTCTTTTGTTGTCAATACATTTTTACCTGGGTCATTAATAGCTGGTTTTGCGGAGGGTACAACAGGTTTTTTATCGTTTGATGCATCAGGTTTTAAAATATTTCTATTATTAGAAGTTGGATTACTAAAATTTGAATTACCAACATTAACTTCTCTTGTATTTTTTACACCTAATAAAACAAGCGTTACCTGCAGCGGATGTATATTGGTGGAAAGCTTATCTGCATTAACAACGAGGCTATATTCGGGTTCATTGAAATTTCCCACTACATACTGATTGAAAGCCGGAGAAGGAAATAGAAAATCTCTAATGTAGCGCTTAGTAGATGCTGAAGCCGGAGAAAATAAATTAACCGAATACTTACCTGAGTTGGAGATTTTATGGATGCTTTCTATATTTAAACCCATATTTTTACCTGCTACATTTCCACCAGTAAAGCTTCTATCCTTCATCGAAATAATACCAGCTACCTTATCTACCAAAGGCATGGGATTAGCGGTAATAATAGGGCTAACCATTATATTTCCCCTATCAATTACAACATTTGGAGAAACGGTTCCGCCGGATTTTTGATTGATGGGACTGGTGAAACGCTCTTCGCTTTCAAGAAAAGCCCAACCAATTTTTCCGCTAATTCTGTTTGAAGTAACGGGTTTTTTATTTTTTAATGGTGGGTTTGTTTGTTGTGTTTTTGCGGCCTCATTTGCATTGCCTTCATATCCATAAGTAAATGCAATCACTTCACTTTTTCCGTTGTTTCTATAAAGGCTTTTCCCGGTAGGATCTACTACTGAAACCTGCACCGCATATTTTGTATTTTCAGTTAATGGAAACTGATCAGGACCAAAAAGAAACGCATTACCGTAAACTCTTGTTTCAAAATTATTGATGCCCGTTTTTGTTTGTATAGCCGCACCCGGTGTTTGCTGACCGTCAAGCAATTCCACTAAATTAAAAATATAATAAGCTCCCGGTGGGGTGTTAGGAGGTGTAGTCCAGGTAAAAACAATATTCTGGGGCTTCACAGCACTTAGCGCTTCTTCATTAAAGGGTTTCAATATTACGGGTGCTTCTAAACTATTAACAGGAAAAATATTACTACATCCAGATGGGTTTGCCGCAGAAAGCGGAACTAAAGTCCGGTAATCCTGAGCCGACACACAAAGCGTGTAATTTCCTTCCGGTAATATACCGTTCCGGGCAATAGATTGCTGAGATATTCCCTGAAACTGAATTTGATTGATATCGAAAAGACTTTCAATTTCAACAACTGAAAGAGAACGGGTTTCGAGAGGCCCCAACCGCACCGGCTGATTGCTCCGTACACCGGGAATGGTGTTTAGCCTAACCCCATTATCGCCTTCAATGCTCCCGATGAGTTGTAAATTTAAATTAGTAGCAGTACGGTTAGTCACAACAATTAATAGCTGATTTGGCCTGCTGCGATAATCAGTAAAATTTAGCTGGTATGGTGGTAAAACATTGACAGTAATATTTACATCTTGCGCCTGCACACTGTTGGCAAAACAACAAATAGTTAAAATTGCCAATAGTAGCCTGGATGGTATAATAAATTTTCTTAAATATTTCATTTGACGTGTTTTGCGTAAAAGGTTTTCAATAGTTGCATCTTCACATTATAACTTGTAGTTGTAATTAAGTTCTACCCTGTATTCTTTAAAAGAGGGCCTGCCAGTGTTTGCATCTGTAGCTTCGCTGTTTGTATAATTTGCATTAAAACCGAGTGAGTGCGACTTAGGAAAAGCATATTGCAATGCTATAGATCCAGTAATTATATTTCCATTTATTCCATTACGCTTACTATTTAAACAGGAGCCAGTTACAGAACTAAATAATTTTTTCTGCAACAAATATTTTGAAGCATTTAAAGTAAGGCCGTAATTGTTTTCTTTTATAAATTCATTACTCAGGTTGGTATAATTTATTGTACTTCCCACAGAAGTTCCTGATTGATTAAACCGCAATTGATAACTAAGGAAATTGTTAAGCGATTTTAATTCACGGCTTTGCTGCCCTTGCTGATATGAATTATTAAAATCATTTAGCAAAGAGCTTTGGGCCGATAATAAAAACAGGTGTGTGTGGCTAACAGTATTGATGATGAAGCGTGGCGAAACACCAAGATTATAAGTGGATTGAAAAATTCTTAACGTATCTGCAAACCGAGTGGTACCAGGTTTCTGGTTTACAAAATAATTTGAGAAATTAAAATCAACCCCTAAATTTTTTGTAAGGTCTGCACTTGCATTTGCCGATCCAATCCACCTTTTACTTGTAGATGCTTTTAAGTGTTGAAGATTATCTTTTTGTATTCCTAAACTCCCGTTAAATCTGACTTTATTTTTTAATAACCTAAAAGATGGTTGCAGCGTAATATTTTCGATATCTGTGGCTATAAAATACGTACCCATACTTTTAAAATTGGGATCAATACGCTGGTACTTCACTTTTATTGCATAGCTTTTTCCTTTATATCCAATGGCTGCATTACCTGCCGTGCCATATTCCGAAGTGCCATTGATGTAAATGACCTTATTTAAAAGCTTTAATAATTTTTCATTAGCCGGATCTTTTATGGCCAATGGTGATTGTGCATCTCTTGTATAAATACCCAATGCAACATCAGATTCTACAATTAGTTTTTCAAAAAAAGTGTATTTAAAACTAAACCCACCCACAATATTTTGGGCTGCAAATAAATTAGGATTTAGATTTTGATTATAATTTGTTTTATCAATCAGCAAACTAGTAGAGTCGTCGACTGCTCTTAAAAAACTTAGGGAAACATAATTGTTCTCATTGCCATATCCAATTTTTCCGGCTATTCCTTTACGGGTATAGGAGGCATCCACAAGATTTTGGGAGATGGTATCAATCGTTGTTGCCCGGTTCAATTTCCCTTTCATTACGGACAGGAAAAATTTACCGGGTGTAATTTCTGCGCCAATTCCATTTATGGTGTGCCCATTAAGGGTGTATGGTTGGTAGTTAAGCTGACGGTATCCCGCATGTAGTGTTGCCCATTTATATTTAGGGCTAAAGCCAAACATATTAAAAGGTTGAGAATAACTTGCTGATCCATCTGCAGAATAAGAAAAAGAAAGAGGCAATTGAATACCATAAATAACAGGTGTTAAATTTCCGGTTGCTATAAATGCTGTACGTGGGTTCCGGGCGTCAATACCCGTTGTATTATTGTATAAGCTTCTCAAGGAGATTCCACCATTTACTCTAAAAGCTTTTTCATTGCTGACATTTGTAGTTTGCCCCGTGACAAAATTTTGCAAAAGCACGCAGAAAATAAACAGGCAATATTTTAAAAAAACAGGAAAAGAATATCTAAGTTTCATATCACTTTAAATTTATTATGCCGACTAGTTATTTTTAAATAACGCTGCTAAACTATAAGGATAGATCAATTGTTTTGAGTTAAATGAGTAAAATGGCTGTTTAAGCAAGCCAAATAGTTTTTCTTAATGAGGGAACCTGAAAATAACAATGCTTACTTTCTGAATAAATACAAAAGTTTTAATGTAGCATCTTTTTCAATTTGCAGTAAGCCGGGTTTCAAGAGGCAAGTTAATCTGCGCATATTGGCTTTAACCAGCATAGGGAGATGTAATGCGAAAGGCATTCATGGCGACCAGTTGAAAAGTATCACTAAGTTGTATTCCGGTGGTAAAATGATATTGAAAAAAATCTGGCGGAAAAATACCGAAGCAGGAAGTTGTATTATCAATATTTACGAAATCATTGAAAAGTCTTGTCAAGCATCATTGCATTTTGCAGGCAGTTTGTTTGCCAAAAAGCGGAAACCAGTTATGTTTCGTAAACCTATAAGGTCTTGCGGCGCTGCTAACCAGGGCGGGCAGACCTTATAGGTTTTGCCAAGATGATGCTGCAAAAAAGGGCGGGCAGACCTATTGGCTTAGGCAAGATGATACTGCAGGCGATGGCATATGAAACTGATAGATTTCGCAAACCTATAAGGTCTTGCGGCGCTGCTAAGCAGGGCGGGCAGACCTTATAGGTTTTGCCAAGATACTGGAAGCCATGGCATATGAAACTGATAGGTTTCGTAAACCTATAAGGTCTTGCGCCGCTGCTAAGCAGGGCGGGCAGACCTTATAGGCTTAGGCAAGATGATACTGCAGGCGATGGCATATGAAACTGATAGATTTCGCAA
>JBGSMI010000384.1:0-4652 GCA_041740215.1 Ferruginibacter sp. | reverse complement strand
GGGTAATAAAATGACCACTATGCTTGGTGAAGCAAGAGCATTGGAAGCCGTTAAAGATGGCGTAGCTAAAAAAGGCTGGTAATTTTAAAAACTGGTGAATTATTTAAGGCCATTCGTTTATTGCGAATGGCCTTTTTGTATCTGTAAGTTCTTTGGTGCCGAATCGTTAATCAAGTGCGGCTTTTTAAGAATCTTCCTTTCAACATGAGAGCTGTACCAAGAATTAAGACTACGATACAGGATAAGGTCATCCAGGGAATTTTCCTTTGTACGGTAAGCTTATCTACGTTGCCGGTCAGGATTGAGGCAGCCCAATAATACGGCAGCATTTTTTCACCAGATTGATTCGTATTAATAAATTCAATCTTTGCTTTTTGTAATGCAACATCTGTGGAAAGTCCATCATGAAGGTATTGATAAAATAATTCTGTGATGCGGTAGGTAGAGCTGTTGTCAACAGACCATAAATTGCTTACTGCAGATGGAATACCAAGCGCTGCAAAACCACGGTTGAAACTAAATATCCCCTCCCCGGTATAAAGTTTTCCATTGGCTGTCTGGCAGGCAGATAACACTACAAGTTTTGTAACAGGTCTGCGGTCTGTTATTAAGTCTGACAGGTAAAATGCCGTATCTGCAAAGTAAATTACTGGTTCATGTTGAGCACTGCTTTCGGAAGCATGCGTGTATAATTGAAGAACTGAAAAATCCGGAAATTGCTGCAAAAAATTATTTCGACTGGCATCTTTTTTTAAATAGGTGACGGAGTTTTTAAAACCGGCTGTTATTTTCTGGAGCGACTGATCACTTCCGGGTAAATCCGCCAGGCCTGAATTATATTGAAAAGATACCGGCGCAATGCCAAGCAACCTGTCCGATACGTCATTATCCGGCTGTAGTTGGTTTATTAAATACTGTGCAGAATAGGTATAGCTGGTAGCACAACGATATACCAGGTAATCGGGGCGTTTATAATTGGAATTTATCAGAAGGGCTTCCACAGGAAAGCTTTTACCATCAGGCGAAATAATAATACTGCGTTGAGCCGATACCGGCAATTTTAAAAATAGTAATTGATAAAGCTGGTGAGAAATTGATGCAAAATCAGCAAACCGGGCATTCAATAATTCCGGATTGCTAATGAAAGCGTTGTATGCCTCAGTAAGGCTGTCATACTGCTGTTTGTTGATTTGTTCAAATGAAATTTTGTTACCTGTAATGCCTAGTGTAAATATATAGTTAGTGCCATTAAATATTTCAAATAATAGCCCGGAATTTTTTAAGATACCAGATCGTAAAAGCGGAACGGTTACCTGCGAACCTCCTTCCTTAAACTCGGTTAAGGATTGAGGTTTTACCCATTGCCCACGGGTTAAGGATTGTAGTTGCTTTGTTTTCGTAAAAAGGGTTTGCTGCCATTGCAACCGGTCTTTTTCGGAGGCAGATTTAACTGTAAGATTTCTTTCAAGGGCAAGAATTTGTTTTTTTAAATCTGCACGTATAACCATTTCATCTGTACTAAGTCTTCGTTGTTCCAGAATCTGATCATTTAATAATACGCTTCGGCTTTTTTCAAAAAAATAGAGTGCCATTTCAGGATTATGGCTTTCATAGCAAGCTTTGATGGCCTGTTCATATAATCGCCGGTTATCGCTCTTCAAAAATAGTTTTGACTGAATATTATCCTGCGTCTTTTTCAAAATGTCGAAATATTTATCCGCCATTTGATAACTTTGTAAAGCTTGTTGAAGGCTTCCCGGATTTTTAGTGACGTTGTAGTGTTTGACCAATGCTTCAGCCTTGTCAAGTACAAGCCCTGTGATGTATTCCGTTAAAAACTCTTCAGATTGTTTTTCATGCTGCGTTAATAAGTCCTTTTCAGTAAATCCATTTTTCAACTGATCAAAAGCTTTTTGATAAAAAAGAAAGGCCGAATCAAATTTTCCCTTTTGCGCATAGCTGTTTGCAATATTTCCCAGAATATTGAGTTTTTCATTTGAACTGGCATAGGTTAACGCTTTAAAATAAAATGGAACAGCTTTTTTGTTATTGTTTAAAAATGTGGCGTAAGTATAGCCGATATTATTGAGCGCTTCTGCACAGCCTTGTTGATAGCCAATTTTTTTATTGATGACAAAACATTTATTGTAATAAATCAATGCTTCTGCTGGTTTGCTGTTTTCTCTAAGTAAGGTTGCATAAAGTCCATACAAACTGCCCAATAGATTTGGCACATCATTACTTTTTGCAAAGCGGATTTTTTTTTGAACAAGGTTATAGGCTGTATCAAAATTTCTCATTTTGATTAGGGCATTAACCTGGAGAAAAAAGTAATTGAAACTACTTTCAAACGCTTCTTTTTTGGATTTACTTATCTGGGCTACAATATTATTGCCCAAAGTAGCGATCTCAATACAACGATAATAATCTGCAGTTGCATAAAGAGCAGGCACCAGGTAGTCAAGTGCTTCCAATGAATAATTGTATTCGGCTTTTAAATCGACTGCATAGTAAGCAAAACTGTCAATTGCCGCAGCCCGCTGTTGTCCAAGGTTAAGCGAATCATATAACACGGATAAGTTGTAATAGCTCCTAACAACCAGTGACTGCATAATGGTCGTTTTTTTTTTGCCCTCTTTGGCAATTTTAATCGATGCCTGGGTGTATTCAATTGCTTTAGTATAGTCATCAATGAGGCTGTGCAGAAAGCCAATCCTTTGTATTAGTAATACATGGGTTGAATCTTTGATTTTGATGCATTGATTGCTTGCATTAAGATAAGGCACCAATTCCTTTAACTGATTTAGCGGTGATACGGATGATGTGTCACGCAGATAGATAATTCTGTGCCATAATTTGTTCCTGTCCGGACACTGACTTTGCACAGCAAAACTTAAGCAGATGCCAACGATAATATGTAGAGCAGTTTTCACTAATTGTATAGCTACTGTTTAGGAGAATACATGAGATAGGTACCCTCTTTTATATAAGATTGTGAGGGATCATATTTAAGAATTGATTCCCATACCGAATTTGTTATCGCTGTACTGGCAGATTTAAATATAGTCGACATTTTTATTCCGCTTGCTATAGGTGTTGCAAATGAGGAGCCCTCGTAATATTCGTTACCCTGCTTTACATAATCCACTGGAACGGTACAGCAGTTTGCCTTGTCGTAAATACCAAGGGTAATGTATTTGTTAGAATAATTCTGGTATTTGCAGGGTGCTACTATTGAACTAAGTTGGGTAACACTGGTAACATTACTAAAAAAATAACTGAAGCATGCAGGATAAAACAAATGTTTGTCAGTCAGTAAATTTGCGGAAGCACTGTTATCGCAAATGGGTGCAGGATGAGGTTGTGGTAAATTTCCTGCGGCAGCAAAAACATGAATGGCAGGTTGAGCTGTTGCGCATAGGCTAAGATAATTATACAACACAGGGTCTGGCGCTCCGTAGTAGCCAAGACTTAAATTGATCATCGTGGCCCTATTTTTTATTGCATAGCTCATAGCACAGCTTACTGAAAAAATACTCCCCGAATTTTATTTTGTCCAGTGCTTTCAATATCATCATCTTGGGATATGTCCTTGCAACTCCTGCCGCCATTGCGTTAATAGCAACTGAGGCAACAGCAGTGCCATGCTTTTCCCTGCTTTGGTCAGTAACGTCGTTTAATTTGCCCCCTGCAAGAAAGTTAAAAGTGTCAATGTTGTTTGACTGTGTCCATAATAAACTTTTCAATGCAGGTTCAAAAAAAGCTGTGTCAATTCCTGAATCAATAATGGCTAATTTCTTTGTAGAATCGATTTCAAAGTTATGTATTACAGATTTCTTATAAAATGGAACCGGGTCTTTAGCAAGGCCGTTCTTTATTGGAATATTGATTGAAATGATGGCATCTATTTGGTCTCCACCTGCTTTTACCCCTCTTTTTGTAGTGGGGGCGGTTGTTACCGATCCTCCTGCGCCATCAACCGGGTTGAAATTTAAATTATAGAGCAAGCTATCACAAGGGCAGTAGATCATACTTATTGTGTCGGCATGGTAGTTTTTTGTATTTTTCGCATTGAAATCGATGAAAAATGTATTGATATATTTTTTGACATCATTGATGTAAGCCGCACGTTGAGCACTGTTTGTGCCGGGTTTAAATAAAATATTCCAACTGACTGTAGTATTTACAGTATTTTCTTTTGCCCGTTTTTTCTGAAGCGGCCACTTACAGGAAGAAATTGAAAAAATAAAAATCGTGCAAAATAATACCAGTAAAGCGGTTACCAGTAAAAGCGGGGAGCGGCTTTTTGTTTGCAGTTGCATTTGATTTGATTTAAGATGAAGCGTAAATTGTTTAGTCCATTTTTGCTAACCACTCTGCAGCCTTGTCAAACCCTTCCAGGCGATTTTCAGTAACATCTTTTAATAGCTTTTTTGCCTCGTCAGTATCGCCGGGAGTGTTTCGCATCATCAGCGTGATAGCATGGTAAAACTTTCCGGGGTTACTTAACATCGCTTTGTTAGATTCCAATGCTGTAAAATAGCTAAGTGCTCTGTCGTAATCTTTCAGTTGAAGGGAAACAATACCTGCATATTTTTTTGCAATATCATTAGCAGAATCCGTTGCTAAAATATTTTCAAATTGATTTAGCG